>CALVFC010000001.1 GCA_944326735.1 uncultured Limosilactobacillus sp.
ATGCACGGACAACCCCGGCCGTTCCTTCTGGCCGTAATGCGATGTGGCGGTCACCCTTGTCATGGAAGTCATACATTTCCTTTTCAACGATGTCTGACGTATCCCCGACGTTCCGGGAGAAGACATTGTAGTCTTCAAACATTGGCGTCCGAATTCCCCGGTAGCCGAATTCAGCGAAGACGTCCCGGGCAACTGCTTCCACCTTTTCCCAGACGTTCGTCGTCCCTGGCAGTAAATCCGCAGTTCCTTTTGGCTTTTGATATTCCATGTGTGTACTCCTTTCACCACAAAAAGGCCCGCTAAGACTAGTCGCCTTAGAGGGCGAATCAAATGATTGGTTCATCATTCTTTATTTCAACAGGTTCTATTGATATTCATGTGTGATTTTACCATAGCTATTAGTGTTTGGGTAGCCGTCATGCTCTGGCAGCACGATGAATATGTAGTAATTTTAACCCCACAATTATTAAGGTGATGGTAATCATCAGAAATGCTGACAAGAACAGAAGCTGGTAAGAGCTGTTCTCAATCACATACCCGCCGTAAAGGGGCCCAATTGCTCGCCCAACGGAGATGACAATATTGTAAAGCCCTTGGTAGTGGCCAGCACGGTCCACACCCGTGAGTTGGGTAATCCAAGCTGGTAGACCAGCAAAACTTAACGTTTCACCAATTGTCAAAATCACAAAATCGACAATGAAGAATGGCAGGGTGCGAACAAAAATCAACAGTAAAAACGAGCTGCCAAAAATAGCGATCCCGATTAAAATCTGTTTTGACAACCGCACGTATGGACTAAGCTTGCTGACCAGGGGCTGGCCGATGATAATGATGACCCCATTGATTGTCCACAACATACTGTAGTCGTAAAACGGAATCCCCATGTTAGTCATGTGGACCGCCAAGACACTTTCCCACAAAGAGTAACTAATGTGGATCGTAATCACGTTCAATAAAATGAGGTAAACCAGCTGTAATAAGGGCTGCCCTTTCAAGTGGACCTTATGATGTTGCGATTGCTTCTTTTGCCGTTTTGCTAATGGGGCATTAAACGTCCCAATAACCACTAAGGACAAGGCCAGGTAAAAGACGGTTGCCACTGAAAATACCAAAACCACACTGATTGGTAAAAGAATACCAACCAGCAGGGTGCCAATTACAACCCCCACATTAAAAGCCATGTAAATGTAGTTAAAGACAAAACGGGAAGTATGGTTAGCGACCCCGGTTCCATAGGAGTTGATGATGGTCATGTTAATGCCATCACCAAAACTATTAACCACGAGTAAGGCCGCAAACCATGGCCAATCGTGGAGAAAGATCAGACACGCAATGGCAACCGTCGAGCAGGTAACCCCTAACACCGCAGACTTGTAAGGGCTCCAGTGGTCAAACAACCAGCCACCAAGGTAATTACCGGCCATCATTGCAATGGAAATGAAGAGCATTACAATCCCGGCCGTGGTCAGCGTCTGGTGTAAATATTTATTAACGTACATGGTCGTTAGTGGCCAAATAAATGCCGCCCCAGTGTTATTTAACAGACTCGCCAATGCGACCCATTTCAAATGAACAACTCTTTGGTTTGTCATAATCCTCCCCGCCTAGTGTTCCCAACACACAACAAAACGGAGCCCGCTTAAATAGCAACACCCCGTTATGATACTTAACGTTCAACAATCATATCAGTTGATGGCACTTTAATTGCCGTATAGGTCGCTGCAACATGGTTAGCGTGCAGGCCTAAACCATTCTTAATGGTATTCCGGTAGTGGGCCGTCATCTCAGCTGCATATGCTTGGCCTGATGACCGGTCAATCTTGGCTAACCGGTGATGGTTCCAAGGCAAGCTCGTAGCATCCACTGGCACTAAGCGGCCGCCTTCAAAGACTGAACTGTAACGAGAACTAACTGTGTACTTATCATTATCAGTCCAGTAAGTATAGGAAACAACTGGCCGCTTCCCAGAAGTTGCCCGCCGAACCTGAACATAATAGTACTTCGATCCTGAATTATGGAGGTTTAATGTCTGGTACTTTGTGCTGACCCAGACTTGTTCATGGTCATTGTAATCGACAGGTTGCATGAAGTGCATAGTAATTAACCCACCGAGCCACAGTACGGCAACCACCACTAAAACAACGTAGCGGGTAAATAATTTCCCATCAAACCGTTTCTTTGTTTTCGCGATTAGCATTAATTGCTGAACCCGAATGTAGTGAATTACAAACCATAAGAAGGCGATTGCTAAAATCCATAACAACCATCCTAGCCAATTCCAACTCATACTCTTCCGTCTCCATTTCACAAATTATCTTACTTAGATTATCACACAAATAAGGGCGATTGTCCGCCCTCATTATCAATTCTTAGATTATTTTATCTAGAGCATATTTTCTGCTCTATAGCAATTTTATGTTAAACTAATTTTGGCATTAAATTATAGATTGATTTACAATGTACTTAAAGAGAACCGGTGCTAATTACACCAAGGGGGACATTTATTCCATGGATAATTTGAGTGAAATTGCCCAAGAATTGATTAAATTCGAACGAGACAACGACATGACCGATAACCAAGTGGCATTTGGTAGTCACCTTTCTGTTGAACGCATTCACGACATTAAGGCTGGCAACAGCGAACCAAATGATGATGAATCGGAATTAATTGAACGCTTCATGAAGAGCAGCAACAAGTAATGACAAACGGGGATGGCAAAATACCATCCCCGTTTATTTCAATCGTCAGTCCTGATGAACTCAGCGACTGGCGATTATTTTTTAAACTTAATTGGAAGGGTCACCGACTCCACCTTGGCTGACCGGTCATTAATCCGTTTTAGGAGGGTTTTAATAAGCTGGTCCGCTAAGGCATGAATTGGTTGAACAACCGTTGGCAAGTCTGGCGCAATTTGTTGAATCAGCTGTGACCCATCGTAGCCAGTAATAAAGAAATCATGGTTCATTTTCAGGTGAGCTTCCTGATATTGGTGCGCAATCTGAAGCGCCTGGACATCATTCGAGGCAATCACACCGTCATAGTGCCGCGGAAAATCAGTCGTGGCAATTTCTTCCCGACTAACTGTGGCAAAGTTAACGTTACTCTGGTTGAGGCAATCCACGACCCCCTGCAGCCGATTCAGGGTTGGTGACACGGAGGTATCTTCATCGACGATTACCACTAACCGCTGAACATGCTGATGCAGCATGAACTGGGCTGCGAGTTCACCACCCCGGTAACTGTCAGCGGCTACAATCGGAATGTTATCAGACAGATAACGGTCAAACGAAACAATCGGCGCCGTTAGTTGCTGGTATTCTTCAATTCCCAAGTTATGTGATCCTGAGATAATTCCATCAACCTGATTGGCAAACAGCATGCTCAAGTATTCATGCTCAATTTCACGATTCTCAGCAGAAGAAGCAATGATGGCCTTATAGCCCTTCGCGAATAATTGGTGTTCCAATTCATTGACTAATTCCGCAAAGAAAGGATTAGTCAAGTTAGGAAAAATCAGGCCGATAAACTGGGAAGGCTTCCCCTGCATTGCTCGTGCCAAAGCGTTTGGCTGATAGTGCAATTGGGCCATCGCATTATGGACTTTTTTAATAGTCTTTTCACTAAGCGAACCGTAGTTGTTAATGACACGCGAAACGGTTGTTACTGATACCCCAGCTAATTCCGCGACGTCCTTAAGTTTTGCTACCATTTAGTATGTCTCCACTTCTCTGACAAAGATAATTAATTACCATTATATCTCAATATAATTCGTTCCCAATAAGAAAGTTTTATCCCACTATCCGTTACCTTCTGAGAAGGAAGAATTTGGCTAATTTTACTTGTCAATCGATAATACAGACAATTATCAATCCTTTTATGATCTGACAGTGTGTGTCCTGGTCCTAACAAGGTTGTCATTTCAAAAAAGCAGATGTTAAAATTGCTTGCCCTTTAATTAGATAAATGATACTTTTGACATAGTTCAAAATCTTAACTACTTCTTAACTTTTTTCGCTAAATCTTCAACATTTAATTATTAATTGATTAGCAAACTAGCCAAAAGTAGTCACAACAAAGGAGTATCCATAATGCGTCAATCATTCACCGATTCAAAAACTCATTACAAGATGTATAAGAGTGGTCGGAAATGGATGTTCGCTGGTTTGACTGCGGTTTCATTAATCGGTGCAACCGGGGTAGTTGCTCACGCTGATGAACAAACACCTACCACCGCCGCTGAAGAAACAGCTCAATCTGGTGCGAACAACAAACAGAATCAGTCTTCAAGTGCTGTTTCTTCTTCGGCTGCTAGTTCTTCTGCTAATTCAAACGTTGATAGTAGCGCCGTTGCTAGTGACTCTACCAGCGCGGTTTCTGCTGCTAGTCAGGTTGCCGCTAGTGCTAACGTTGCTTCTGCAACATCTGCAGCTAGTTCCGCTAGCCACCAATTGGAAGTAATCTCTGATAGCAAGCAGAACACTTTAGTTGTTAAGCCAGCAGCTAAGGCTACTGCCACTACCACTGCTGCTTTGGCGGCCCAAAAGACCACCAACCAGGTTGACCTGAACTCACTCCACTTTGCTAGTAACGCCCACTCACAACAATTCATCGAAAGTGTTGCCCCTGGCGCTATCAGCGGCTGGCACAAGTACGGGGTTCTCCCTTCAATTACCGTTGCCCAAGCTATTCTGGAGTCCGGTTGGGGACGTTCTTCACTGTCTACCCAAGCCCACAACTTATTCGGTATCAAAGGTTCTTACAACGGCCATTCCGTAACCATGCGGACTCGTGAAGTTTACGGTGGTCGGTCTGTTTACATCAACGATGCCTTCCGGGCTTACGCTAACAATTCCGAATCCGTCGAAGACCACGGTAACTTCCTCTACGTTAACCGTCGTTACCACAACTTACTTGGCGACACTAACTACGCTTCTGTTGCTCGTAAGTTGCGGGCAGATGGCTACGCTACTGATCCAAATTACGCTAACGCTTTGATTCGATTAGTTCAAACGTATGGTTTGAATCAATTAGATTCCGTTGCCTTCTCCGGCGGGACAATCATTCCTAACAAGGGTGGCAACAATGATAGTTCCTATAACCAATCATCATCATACGGCAACAACAGCAATGTTTCCGGAACTGGTTACTACACCGTTCAAAGTGGCGATACCTTATCTGGCATTGCTAACCGCTTCAGTACCAGTGTTAATACTCTGGCTCACTTGAACGACATCCAAAACGTTAACCGGATTTACGTCGGTCAACACCTGCTGGTTCGTCAAGCTAGTTCCAATACCACGACGACTACTAGCCGTCCAAGTGCTCCTGTAACTAACAACACGCAAGCTAGTGGCACTTACACTGTCCAAAGTGGTGACACCCTATCCGGCATCGCTAGTCGCTTTGGTACCTCATACGAAACGTTAGCTCACTTGAACAACATTTCGAACCCGAACTTGATTCACGTTGGTCAAACCTTACGCTTAAGCAACGGTTCAAGTTCCACCACTACCAACTCAGCAAGCCACGTTACTAATTCCACTAGTTCCGCTGCTGGTTCTTACACCGTCCACAGTGGTGACACGTTATCTGCCATTGCTGCCCGTTACGGAATGAGTTGGGAAACCTTAGCACGTTTGAATAACATTTCTAATCCAAACATGATTATGGTTGGTCAAGTGCTGCGGTTAAGTGCTGGTACGACCACTCATGTCACTGCCAATAATACTAACCGGCAAACAACGACTAGTTCTAATGGTGGTCAATACGTTGTTAAAAGTGGCGACACGTTATCTGCCATTGCTGCCCGTTATGGAATGAGTTATGAAACATTAGCACGCTTAAACAACATCTCTAACCCCAACATGATTAGTGTTGGTCAACGCTTAAACGTTAATGGTTCATCTGCTCGCTCATACCGTACTACTAGTCATGCTAGTTACGGCAATGCCTACACTGTGCAGAGCGGCGATACACTGTCTGCTATTGCTGCCCGTTATGGTCTTAGCTGGCGTTCATTAGCCGCCAAGAATGGCATTAGTAATCCAAATGAAATTATGGTTGGTCAACGCATCGTTCTCTAATCATTTCCATAAAGTAAATTAACTCCCGACACATTTTGTCGGGAGTTTTTTCGTTGTGAACACTTTGGCGCGAAAAGCAAGCTAGTTCTTTCAAATTTGCTGTTCTATAATGTTAATTAGAAATAGATCAGTACACGAAGGGAATGATAATTTGTGACAGCACCAATGGTTGATCAATGGGACATCAAGAAGATCAGTCAGTTCTTTAAGCTGCTAGGCAACCCCAAACGACTCCAGTTACTCTACCTATTGATTCAACAATCGATGACCGTCACTGAGATCAGTAAACGGATGAACTGGGAGCAATCGGGAGTTTCGCACCAGCTCCAATTACTGCGGAAATTTAACCTGGTCCAACAAAAGCGGAACGGCAAAGAGATCGTCTACCACCTTGAGGATCCCCAAGTCATGACCTTAATCGCTGATGTCATTAGTCATGCGGAACAAATTGTCCACCACTAAATATAAAGGGGACGCTAGCGTTCGGTTTTTTCGAATCCTAGCATCCCCTTTTGTCGACTGCCTGATATTTATGTATCTAAACGAACTTTAGTGTAACTTGGTCCTTACTCATAATATCATCCAATGTCAATTCTTCCCCATCATGAAATTCATCAGCATTAAGGCTAAATCCCGGGTGAGTATGAGCATAGAACTTAAATTCATATGTTGGTGTCTCACTACTATCTCTAACCATCATTACCCCAGAAGTACCATCTGAACAATGAATGGTCTGGTCTTCTTGCTTGTCGTTAACGAAAACAGTTGTCACTTTCAACACCTCCATTATGATTATAGCTCAATTTTGGTCTACCTAAAACATTTTTGCATTGCCAATTTACTTTATTACACAAATTAGCTTAATCTGCCCATTACTAAAAAAGAAATCGGACACAACCAACTATTTGGCTGTGTCCGATTAATTTATTTTTAGTCTGCCGCTAAGGCATCAATTGGGTTTAACTTTGCAGCGCGCCGTGCCGGTAAGAGGGCAGCGATGAACGAGATCAGCAGCGCAATGACAAAGGCAAAAATAATGTTACCAGAAGTGATTTGGACAATATTGTACTTAATCAAGTGGTACAAGCCGTGATTTAATGTCAAGGTCACAATAAACGAGATAACCAACGCTAAGATGGCGGAGAAGAAACCAATCAGGATAGATTCAGAGGTAAACAACCGTCGAATATCCTTTTTCCGTTCACCTAATGCGCGTAGGATACCAATTTCTTTAGTACGTTCGGAAACGGACATGTACATCGTCACAATGATCATTAATGCAGATACCAGTAATGAAATGCCGGCAATCGAGGCTAAGATTGTGGATGCCAAGTGAACGTAAGTGTTCAGGGTCTTCAAAACGGAACCGACCGTTACGGTGCCCAGGATCCGTTTATTGTTACTGTCCCGCATATTGTCAATCTTATGTGAAACGGTCTTAACGTCATTTAAGTTATCAGCTAAGACGGTAATGTAGTTGGCTTTGGTTGTGGCCCCCTGCTCGCGGAGTAACTTAAACATCGTCGCGTGGTTAAGTGAAGTGGAAGCACTGGCCCCATCAGCAATCCCGCTAACTTTAACATCACTATTGATTTGAACCGGTTTGCCACTCTTGTCAATCCAGTTGAAGTTCAGGCGAACCGTCTTGCCAACGAGAGATTTGTACTTCTTGGGGCTCGTCAATTGGATAGCTTGTTGCTTGGTTAACAGGATCTCGCCATCGTGTGGCCGGTGCCCCTGTTTAATTGAGTTAGTAGTGACCGAATGACCCCACGTTGTCATCCCCGTACCACTCTGTTGCATATTTCCATAAGTTAAGCGGAATCCGGGAATCGTCACCCCAGTCTCAACCTTCTTAACCCCATCAATTTTACGCAGGCGTTGAATATCGTGGCTACTGATGAACATGGAATCAGGATCGGCTGACAGGTTCTGCAAGGAGGCCTGGAGTTGCTCTTGACTCATTGCCTTTCCGCTCGGGTTCCGCAAAACCGTGATGGCACGCGGGTTAGCCATGGAATTAATTTGGTTTTGGATATAACCATTCACCCCGTTGCCCAGGCCGGTGAACAAGATCACCGCGAAGATCCCAATTGCGGTTCCTAACATTATCAAGGAGTTGCGCCAGAAATTGTACATCAGGTGCTTGAAAGCGGTCCGGTAAGCCGCAGTGGCTGGTAAAGGACGGGCAGTCAAATGGGTCGTATCCTGAGGTACTGGATAAGCATCCTTCAAGTGAATATCACCATTGATTTTCCCATCAGCAAGGTGCACAATTCTGGTCCCGTGGTTAGCAACCTCTTGCGAGTGGGTCACGGCAATCACTAATTTGCCATCGCGGGCAATACCATCAAGAATTGACAAAACTTCTTGAGTATTCTCAGCGTCTAAGGCCCCAGTAGGCTCATCGGCGATAATCATCTGCGGATCCGAGGCCAGTGCCCGGGCAATGGCTACCCGCTGTTTCTGCCCACCAGAGAGGTGATTAGGGTGCTTGTTGACTTGGTCACTCAATCCCACCTGGTCCAATAATTGCAAAGCCCGTTGGCGCCGGGCTTCCCGACTAAGAGTCGTCATATCTAATGCCACTAAGACATTATCTAAGACCGTCAAGTGAGAAATAAGGTTATATGACTGGTAAATGTAGCCAACCGTAGAACGACGATAATCATCTAACTGTTTTTCCTTAGAATGGTCGAGAACTTGGCCATCAACGGTAACTTGTCCTTCAAACTGTCGGTCAAGGCCCCCGATAATGTTCATCAGGGTTGATTTCCCGCCACCAGATTCACCCAAAATAGAAACAAACTCACCACGGTCAAATGATAAGTTGATTCCCTTCAGTACTGGGAAGGCTTCCTTATCGACATAGTACGACTTTTTAATGTTCTTTAATGTGAGGAATGCCATTAGCGCTCTCCTTTTTCCCTAATAATCTTTATTATATCAAAAAGGAGACACTCACTAATAACAAGAGCATCTCCTTTAAATAAATTAAATCATTTCCCGGGAAATAAATTATTCCTGAGTTAATTTGCCGTCACTAAGGTCCCAGATATGGTCCGCAAACTGTTTCAACCGCAGATCATGCGTCACAACAACGACTGCTTTGTTGTTTTGTTTAGCCAGGTCCTGGAATAGCTGGCCAACAACTTCCACCAAGTTACTATCTAGCGAGGCCGTTGGCTCATCAGCTAACACTACTTGGGGATCAGTATATAAGGCACGGGCAATGGCTACCCGCTGGTTTTGGCCCCCTGATAGTTCAGAAGGATATTGTTTCAGTAACTGTTTAATCTCCAACTGATCTAATAATTGACCTAATTGGTCTGGTGACAGGTTTCCAGTCTTTTTAACACGGTTAACTAGTTTGAACTGGTCTTCCACCGTTAAATAAGGGAGAAGGTTATAGGATTGCAAAACAAAGCCAATCTTGTCCAACCGTAAATGTTCCTTCTGCTGCTGACTAAGTTTATTTATATCCTCGCCATCAATAATTACTTGCCCAGTATCGGGCGTCTGCAGACCGCCGGCAATCGTCAGAAAAGTACTCTTCCCTGAACCGGAAGGGCCCAGTACCAGGTTTAGTTCGCCTAATGCAGCCGAGAAATTGACGTCTTTTAGGACGTGCACACGGCCAACGCCATGGCCATATGACTTATTAACATCTTTAATGATCATTGCATCATCCATTGGTGTATCCCCTCCTTACTGGTTTAATGCGGCCACTGGATCGATCTTCGCAATCACGCGAACCGGGAGCAGCGCACCGATAATTCCTAACACTAGCAGTGCTCCTGATAGTCCCGCAATTGCTAACCAATTAATCTCCATCGGCAGGCCATCTGGTAATACTTGCTTGGTCAGTAATGTAAGCAAGATTCCGCCAATATCACCGACAGCAACAAGTAGTAATGACTGATAGATCGTTGAACTAATCAAATTCTTGGCAGGAATTCCCTGCGCCCGCAAGACAGCAAAGTGGGGCAGTTTTTGAATGGTCAAAATGTACAGGAAGACCGCAATGATTACTAAAGAAATAATCATTAAGAAGCCAATCATAAAAGTAAAGGTCGTGTTTTGCGCACTATATCCAGGCAGCTTATTAACAAATTGTTTGACGGTATAATGTTCCAACTTGGGAGCAGTAGCGGTCGACAATGCCTGATCAGAAATTAGTGCCGACCCAACAATATTTGGCTGGACACTTCGTAGTTGTCGCCAACTTGTTAGGCTTCCGTATACTACGGGAGCAACGCTCAGTTGGGCGTTCTTAACAAAGCCAACGATTTTGAACCGTGGTCCCTGACTATTTAATCGCAAGTAGTCGCCACGTTTAAATCCCTTATTTTTAAGCGACTGGTCAACAACGACTTCGCGATTATTGTGAGCTTCCCGGCCAGCAACTAACTGCAGCTTATCCTGAAAAATGAACTCATTACGGTTCAAGCCCACAAACTGAACATTTTCCTTATTTTTTCCCTGCTTAGCAACCGCGGGCGCCACCCCAATTGTTGCCATGTGGTCTGGCCGGTAGTTAGGCCGTTGGTCCTGGCTGATTAGTGATTGACTGAGACTGTCGTTACTATTTTTACTAAGAAAGACAGTCTGCGTTCCCCAGGAATCAATTGCGGCAGTGTTTTCATGGGCGAGTCCCAGCATCATCCCCATCAAAATCATGATTAGGTAGCTAATCAAAATGAACATGAGGGTGATCAGGCCATACCGTAATTTTTCGTGTTTAATTTCTTTTAATGCTAGAAACATCATTACTGCTCCTTTCGTAGTAACTGATTTAGCACATGCGCTAAATAATCGAGCGATTGTTCTTGATCTTCTGGATTGAGCAGGCATTCTTTGATCGTCTCGTGGATAAGCGTCATCACTGCCCACTCATCAGCATTATGCGGCAGAGGCCCCGCTGTCCGCGTGAGGAGCCCCTCATTTGTTTGAAAATGTAACCGGACAAGGTTCCGATAGCGACCGTTATTAACGGACATGACAAAAGCTTTCACTTGGTCTAAGTATTCATCAGCGGTCAATAGCCCCGCTTGGTTGGTCACTGGTTGGTGGATAGTCATCATTGCTTGACGATAAATGTAGCGGTAGGCATCCGTCAGGTCAGTAAAGTACTTATAAAATGCTCCCCGTGCAATATGCGCTTGTTTAACAATCCGAGCAACCTGGGCATCAGCTAAACTGTGATGGCTAAACTCGGTTAACAGGGCTTGCTGAATATGATCCTTTTTCTCTATTGAGAGGTGGTCAAAAGTAGCCGATGGCATTCTTATTCCTCCTTAGTGACACCGTGTCACGTTAATCTGTGTCAATAGAATACTGCTAAAGTGACACCGTGTCAACTCGGTGATAAAAAAAAGAGACTGCCATAATGCAGCCTCTAAAAAGTCAATTAGGTTAAGCGTCTTCGCCTGCGACCCTTACAACGGCCTTTGAAACGCCCTTAATCCGACCGTTTACGAAGTCATCAACATCTTGGTAGTCGAATTCGTGTGACAACAGTGGTAAAACATCAACCTTGCCCGAACCCATTAATGCAATCGCATCTTCGAAGCAGTAAGGGTTGATGAATGCTCCTTGAATGGTCAATTGCTTCTGGAAGACTTCGTAACTGTTGATCGAGAACTTACTGTCCGGGTTACCAACACCAAACATTAATACTTGGCCGCCACGAGCTGCTGCTTCAACAGCTTGTTCTTGGGTTTCAGGACGACCAACTGCTTCAATAACAATGTCGTAAGCATCGTTAGGAATCTTTTCACCCTTAGCAGTGTTGATAGTCTTGGCACCAAAGCGATCGTGGTTCAGCTTCAACTTGTCGTCAGACAAACCACTCAGGGTAACTTCTTCAACTCCTTCGGATAATAGGGTTTGAACAAATAATTGGCCCATGAAGCCATCACCGATAACCAATGCTTTTTGGTATGGGTGTAATTCTAACAGGTCAACCCCGTGGACAGCACAGGACAGTGGTTCGGTAACCGCAGCAGCCTTCAGTGACAAACTATCAGGAATTGGGTAAACAACCTTAGCAGGAGCAGTGAAGTATTCTTCAAAGCCACCGTCACGAGTAACCCCCACGGCATCTAAGTGTTCACATAATTCTGGACGAGAAGTCCGGCAGTACTTACATTCACCACAGTAGATGTTTGGGTCAACGGAAACACGGTCACCTACTTTAACGTTCGTCACTTCAGAACCAACCTTAGCCACAACACCTGAGTTTTCGTGACCAAGAACAATTGGTGGAACCGCATCGGCAGAACCAGGCAGACCAGCGTACAGGGCGTGGTCAGTACCACAAATACCAGCGTAAGCAGTGTGAACAAGCACTTCATTTGGCTTGATTTCTGGAACGTCGACATCCTTAACTTCTAAATTCTTAATTCCGGTTAATACAAGAGCTTTCATCTGAATGTAACCTCACTTATTAAATTATTTTCCATAGTATATCGAAAGATCTTGTGAATTGTCAAACGTTTATCAATATATCTAAAATTTTCTTTAAATTGGTTTTGAAACCGGTTTACATGGTCTTCTGATAGTTATCTTTGGGGCTCAAAATGCCGGTAATTAGGCAATTTACCATTGAACTAGTTTATTTTTTATGTTAGCCTAACAAAGTAATCCAATTAAGTTAACCTTTGTTATCATGCAAAGGTAACAAAATTAAGATGAAAGGTGGATTTGGCGTGGATAACACAAAAAATCAACACCGTAAGCATCATTTAATTGAATATGCTAACGGGAAGTCGTTGCAAGAAATTAACGGAACCGTTAAAGTTCCGCATGGTAAAGGGTTCTGGCGGACATTATTTGCCTACTCTGGTCCTGGTGCTTTAGTTGCCGTTGGATACATGGATCCTGGTAACTGGGCTACTTCAATCACCGGTGGTCAAAGCTTCCAATACACCCTAATGACTACTATCTTGATTTCAAGTTTGATTGCGATGTTGCTTCAATACATGGCGGCTAAACTCGGAATTGTGAGTCAAATGGACCTTGCCCAGGCAACACGGGCACGGACCGGTAAAGCATTAGGGATTATTCTTTGGATCATGACTGAATTGGCTATCATGGCTACTGATATCGCTGAAGTTATTGGTGCCGCTATTGCCCTGAACTTATTGTTCCACATTCCTTTGATCCCATCAGTCTTCATTACCGTTCTTGATGTTTTAGTACTGCTATTATTGACGAAGATTGGTTTCCGGAAGATCGAAGCGATTGTTGCTTGCCTGATTTTAGTCATTCTGTTTGTCTTTGCATATCAAGTTGCATTGTCTCACCCTAACTGGGGTGCTGCCTTTGTTGGCTTACTGCCATCAGCTAAGGCCATTGCTCAACACCCTGAAATCGGTGGAATTACTCCATTGAGTGGTTCTCTGGGGATCATTGGTGCGACTGTTATGCCTCACAACTTGTACCTGCACTCAGCTATTTCACAGACCCGTGAAATCGACCACAACAACCTTGACAGCATTCGTCAAACTGTTCGTTTCACAACTTGGGACTCTAACATTCAATTGTCACTGGCCTTCGTTGTTAACGCCCTCCTGCTGATCATGGGTGTCGCTGTCTTCAAGTACGGTGCCGTTAAGGATAGTTCATTCTTCGGTTTATACGACGCTTTGAACAACACTTCAATGCTGTCTAACCCAATTCTGATTGCCGTTGCTAAATCCGGGATCCTTTCAACGCTGTTCGCCATTGCGCTGTTAGCTTCCGGTCAGAACTCAACCATCACTGGGACCTTAACTGGTCAGGTTATCATGGAAGGATTCATTCACATGCGGATGCCTTTGTGGGCTCGTCGGCTTGTTACCCGTATCATTTCTGTGATCCCTGTTCTGGCTTGTGTTGCCATGACTTCTGGTGAAACCACCATTCAACAACACACAGCCTTGAACCTCCTGATGGAAAACTCACAGGTCTTCCTGGCATTTGCCCTGCCATTCTCCATGTTGCCATTACTTTTGATGACCAACAGTGAAGTTGAAATGGGTGAATTTAAGAACCGTGCCTGGGTTAAGTTCTGTGGTTGGTTCTCTGTTATCCTGTTAACCTTCTTGAACCTTTACAACCTGCCATCAACCTTTGAAGGCTTCGATGTTTGGTCCAAGACTACTTCTGACGTTTTAGCCTACATCACCATTGTTGTTATCTTGGTCCTTCTTGCATGGACCTGGATTGAAATGTACCGTGGTGACAAGCGCTTTGCTGCTGAAGGCAAAGGCTTCGAACAAGAAGAAGAAAAGATGAAGGCTAACGGCCAAGAATAATTTATCGAGAAGATAAACGTTAAGTCTCCCTATCCTGACTGGATTTGGGAGGCTTTTTAGTATGTTAAATTCTTTTAACTTCTTTATACTTTTTATTCACAGATCCTTCATGTTTATCCAGTATATTAAGAAGCATAGAAAGATACCTTCCTCCTCAAAAACGTTTATCTTTCTCCTCCCTAAATGATTTAAGTTACAGCATTAGGCTCCTCACAATCAGGAGCCTTTTGTTGTGGCATATAATAATCTGACTATTCTTTAGGTCCAAAATGTTATAATATACACCTGTAACTTAAACTGCATTCTCTAAGTGAGAGGTGAAAAGGTTGAATAACCAAAATAATAACCAGCGCCCCAGTCGGGTTCAGCTTTATGATTCAAACAATAACTCACGGCGGCCATCATTTGGCGGCAAGAAGCCTCGTCGTCCCCGAATGGGTGGAATGAACAACCGCCTGTTTAAAATCCTGCTGATCGTTCTGTTAACTATCTTGGCAGTCACTGTTATCGTCTTTGCGATCAAGCAACAAGATCCCGTTAACACTAACAACAACGATCAAGTCTCCACAAGCAGCAAGTCATCACACAAGAAACACCATAAGAAGAGCCATAGTTCATCCAAGTCTAACGATGATGACGATGATTATTCATTCTCCTTCTCTACTGGTGGTGGCAGTCAAGGAACCACCAACAATGGTGGAGGCCAACACACAACCAATAGCAACCAAGGAAACACAAACAACAATAACAACCAAGGACAAACCACCAACCAGGGTGGCGACCAGCATAACACGGGCAACAGCCAGCCAGCTAACAATGGTGGCGGCAATACCTCTACTGGTGGCGGTGCTCCTGCTCAGCAACCAGCTGCAAATAACCAAGGAAAATAATTTTCTTAGCGAATTTTAAATTTACCCTTGCCATCGCCAATTCCAGTGCTATAATCAGAGTCAATTAAAGGATATGCACTACGGAAGCCCTCTACCAGGGAGTCGATGCCTAGGCTGGAAGCATCGTTGAGTGGTTACCGTGGATGTACCACCTTTAGATTGACCCACCGAAATAAGGTGGCGCGGGTCGTGTCCGTTACCACACCATAGAGAGGACGGTATTAGTACGTCCTGAACATGGGTGGAACCACGCTAATTATGAAATAATTGACGTCCCTAACGCTTTGATGAAAGGCGTTAGGGACGTTTTTTGTTTAACTACAAAAAGGGAGAGATTGTTTATGGCTCAAGTTGCTGTTATGTCACCAGACGGATCAGTTAAAAAGATTGATCGCGATTCTGAAGAAGGTTTACAAGCTTTACGGAAATTGTCCGCATTAATGTTAAAGGCAGCCCTGAAGCAAGAATTCAAGGGTATCCGGTTGGGTGAAGCTGCTGATGAAGATGGCTTCCACGTTGACTCTGACAAGGATGACCAACAAGTTTCTGCTGATGAATTACCAGCTTTGGAAGATGTTATCAAAGGCATGGCCAAGAATGACGCCAAGGTTGAATTTGTTGAAGTCGCTGTTGATGACGCCTTAGCAGAAGTTAAGGATGACAAGTTCTCCACTGAATTGATCAACGAAAATGCCAAGGACGGCAAGGTTGCCATGTACCAACTCGGTGATGTTAAGGCCGTTGCTAAGGACGACATCTTGGTTTACGGTGACGTTATCAAGAACCTGAAGCTGTTATCTGTGGCTGGTGCTTACTGGAAAGGTATGTCCTCTAACCCAATGCTGCAACGGATCTACGGAACGGTCTTCTACAAGAAAGATGACTTAGCTGAAGACTTGAAGAAGCGTCAAGAAGCTAAGGAACGGGACCACCGGGTTATCGGTAACCAATTGGACCTCTTCTTCGTTGATCCAAAGGTCGGTGCCGGTTTACCATACTGGATGCCTAAGGGTGCCACGATTCGGCGGACCATTGAACGTTACATTATTGACCGTGAAGTTGCCGATGACTACAAGCACGTTTACACCCCTGTTCTGATGAACTTGGATGCTTACAAGACTTCTGGTCACTGGGAACACTACCGCGACGACATGTTCCCACCAATGGACATGGGTGACGGTGAAATGCTTGAATTGCGGCCAATGAACTGCCCTAGCCATATTCAAATTTACAAGCACCACATTCGTTCTTACCGTGACCTGCCATTGCGGATTGCCGAATTAGGGATGATGCACCGTTACGAAAAGTCTGGTGCCCTTTCTGGTTTGCAACGTGTTCGTGAAATGACCTTGAACGATGGTCACACCTTCGTTGCCCTCGACCAAATCCGGACTGAATTCGCTAAGATCTTGAAGTTGATCATGTCCGTTTACAAGGACTTCGATATTACTGACTACAGCTTCCGTCTTTCTCTTCGTGACCCTACGAACACTAAGAAGTACTACGCTAACGATGAGATGTGGGAAAAGTCCCAAACCCTGTTAAAGGCTGCGATGGATGACTTGAACCTTGATTACTACGAAGCTGAAGGTGAAGCTGCCTTCTACGGTCCAAAGCTTGATATTCAAACTAAGACGGCCCTCGGTAACGATGAAACGATGTCCACTATTCAGTTGGACTTCATGCTGCCTGACCGCTTCGGCTTAACTTACGTTGGTAAGGATGGTAAGGAACACATGCCTGTCATGATCCACCGTGGTGTTGTTGGTACCATGGAACGGTTTGTTGCTTACCTGACTGAAATTTACAAGGGTGCATTCCCAACCTGGTTGGCTCCTGAACAAGTTCACATCATTCCCGTTAACGAAGATGCCCACGGTGCATACGCCGATGAACTTGCCAAGAAGATGAAGGCTGCTAATATCCGGGTTGTTGTGGACCACCGGAACGAAAAGATGGGCTACAAGATTCGTGAAGCACAAACGCAAAAGGTTCCATACACCCTGGTTGTTGGTGACGATGAAATGAAGAGTAACGGTGTTTCAGTACGTAAGTACGGTGAACAAGCACAAAACGAAATGAGTCAAGACGACTTCATGGACGAAATTCTTCACGACATTGCAACTTACTCTCGTAAAGACTAATAAGTAATTAACTATCCCCCGTTGCTGGCATTTGTCAGTAACGGGGGATAGTTATTCTAGCGGGAAATTCCTTATTTTATAAACTGTTAATTTAGCGTAATTGTCCGTATAATAAGGAAGTTACTTTACATATTTATTCAGAAAGTGGTGAAAAAAGTGGCCGAAAACCAACAGACTCATTCATTGGGATTCTTTGCAGCATTATCAACAGTTGCCGGAACCGTTATTGGCTCAGGAATTTTCTTTAAAGTACCAGCTGTCACAAAGGCAACAGGATCGGTTGGCCTGGCCACTTTCACTTGGCTGCTCGCGGGCCTCATCACCATTTGTGCGGGCCTAACTACTGCTGAATTAGCAGCCGCTTATCCCCAAACGGGTGGGATGACCTTAAAACGATGGCGCAGGTAGCCAAAGAAAAAGCGCTTATCCCCAAACGGGTGGGATGACCCTGTATATTGAAAAAACGTATGGCCACTTCTGGGCTTTCTTATCGGGTTGGGCACAATCGTTAATCTACTTCCCGGCACAATGGGCAGCGGCAGCGATTGCCTTTGCTACCCAGTTTGTGGACTTATTTGGACTAGCAGACTCCTGGATCCCCCTGATTGGGATCATTACCACCATTACTGTGCTGGCGCTTAACCTCGTAAGTGCCAAGGTTGGGGGGATGGTTTCATCACTTGCCTTAATAATTAAGCTCATCCCCATCGTGGCCATTATCGTCTTAGCCTTCTTCCACTCAGGCGACCCTCAATTCCGGCTGTTTCCCATCACCACAAGTGCTCATAGTAACTTTTGGACAGCACTGGGCGCCGGTTTATTAGCAACAATGTTTGCTTATGACGGCTGGATCCATGTGGGAACCCTCGCTGGGGAAATGAAGAACCCTAAGCGCCACCTTCCTAAAGCAATTGCCCTTGGCTTAGGCTTGGTAATGGTGGTGTACCTGTTAATCAGTTTAGCATTCCTGTATGTGGCACCAATGAAGGTGGTCGCCAACAACCTCAATATTTCGGCAATGGTTGCCAAAATCGTCTTTGGTAACATTGGTGGAAAGGTCATCACCATTGGCATAATGGTATCCGTTTATGGGGCTCTGAACGGCTTCCTAATGACTGGAATTCGGGTGCCCTTTGTAATGGGCCACATGGGTTATTTACCGTTTAGCAGGGCCTTTAGAGCGCTTAATCGTGGTGGTGTGCCCTGGGTTGGTGCCCTCGTCCAATTAGTAATTGCCATTATCATGGTTTTATCTGGTTCCTACGACCTGGTTACTAATATGTTGGTAGTCGTAATCTGGTTCTTCTACCTCTTCTGTTTTGGTGGGGTAATCATCCTGCGTCATCGTGAACCAGACTTAGAGCGGCCGTACAAAGTACCAGGATATCCTATTATCCCCTTAATTGCTCTTGCCGGAGGAATCTTTATCATTATCACCACCCTTATTACGCAACCATTTGTGACAATGATTGGGGTCTTAGTAACCATCATCGGTATTCCAATTTACCTGTATCAAGAGAGTCATCACCGCATCCATGAATGAAACAATGAAAGTCACTAAAACTAATGCTGTCACCGCTGCCCATTGGCAACTATTCCTGCGCGCCGACCCCAGTCGAGAACTGGTGGCCGACTACCTAAACCAGGGGGAAGTGTTCGAAATTCGTAAGGGCACAAGGTTAGCGGCTACCATTATCCTATTGCCGCTGAGCGCTGGGCAATTAGAAATCAAGAACATTGCCGTGGCACCACAATTAGAAAATCAGGGGCTAGCCAAAGTACTCCTTAACTTTGCCAAACGGTATGCTCATGAGCACCATTATCGTGAATTGATCGTCGGTACGGGCTCGACCAGCTTTAAGCAACTCTACCTTTACCAGGAAGTTGGCTTCCGGGTTACCGGTGTTAAGCGTAATTTCTTTGTTGATCATTATCACCAGCCCATTTGGGAAAATCATCTCCACTTACGGGACATGATTGTTCTAAAAATGAAGGTTGATGAATCTTAATTTACGGTAAAAGTGTAGAGCGACTGTGATCAGGGATTTGATTCACAGCATTCTTTAATGTAAAATTAATATTCAGCTTTCTGAGTTTTTTGAAAGGAATCATACTATGCAAAATCAATTACCAACGGGTAAGGAACATGAGAAGACCCTCGGCCTCTTCGATCTTGCAATTCTCGGTATTGGTGCCATTATCGGTACCGGGATTTTAGTCTTAACCGGGATTGTCGCCGCGAAAGACTCTGGACCGGCCATTGTCTTCTCATTCTTAATCGCTGCCCTGGCCAGTGGTTTAATTGGTCTCTGTTACTCCGAATTAACCACTAGTTTGCCAAACTCCGGTAGTGCCTTCTTTTATGCGTGGGTTTCCATCGGTAAGTTTGTCGCCTTCCTGGCTGGGTGGACCCTAATTGGTGTTTATATCACCACTACGGCCACGGTGGCCAACGGGTGGACCGGATATGTTCAATCCTTCTTAGAAGTGCTCGGTGTCAACTTACCCCACCGCTTCTTGATGACGCCCGCTGATGGCGGGGTAATCAACTTACCAGCTGTCTTAATGATTATCCTCATGACGATTATTTTGACCCGCGGTACTAGCGAAAGTAAGTTAGTCAACAACTTCTTAGTGGGCGTCAAGATCTTCATCATCTTACTGTTCATCGTTGTCAGCGTCCCCCACGTCCAGGCTGCTAACTGGCACCCCTTCTTGCCATACGGTTATAAGGGCATCTTTACCGGGGCTTCCGCCGTTTTCTTCTCATTTCTTGGATTCGATGCCCTCGCGACATCTGCAGAAGATGCGAAGGACGTTGATAAAAATATTCCCCGGGCAATAATTCTATGTTTAGTTGTTTCGACCGCCCTCTATATATTAGTCAGTTTAGTAATGACTGGGGTGGTCTCCTACACCAAGCTCAACGTTTCAGAAGCGATGTCCTACGTCTTAATCATTAAAGGTCATCGTTTTGTAGCAGAGATTGTTTCCCTTGGTGCCGTCCTCGGCATTATGGCTGTTGTATTCGCCTTTATCTATGCCGGTTCTAACATTCTGAAATCAATGAGCCGCAGTGCCTTTTTACCTCAGGGACTAGCGAAAGTTAACCCCCATACCAAGAGTCCTAACCGGGCGATTTGGCTGGTTGGTATCTTTTCCGCTATCCTAGCAGGTGAATTTGACCTCCACTACCTGGCACTGATTGCCAACATTGGCTCATTAATGGTGTTCGCCTTGATTTCGCTCATCGTCATCATTCTGCGGTTACGGTACCCAGAATTGAAGCGGCCGTTTAAAGTGCCATTTGGCAAAACGATTCCTGTGCTTTCCATCATTACCTGTATTGTCCTGCTGGTCAGCATTTCCCTGACGGCCTGGCTGACCTACTTGATGTGGATTGCTGTGGGATTGATCGTTTACTTCTGCTACTCCTTACGACATGCGGATGAATTTAACTTTACTAAAGAAGAATAGGGAACGGACCCCCCTCTTCACGCTCCTATAATCAAAACAGGGCTCTAGCGCTCGGCTTGCCGAACACTAGAGTCCCTTCTATTTACCTATATTTTTTCTAATGGCACTTTATGATTAGGCTTAGGAAATTCTTGATCAATCAATGCTAACTCGTCAGCGGTCAATTCAATATCCATTGCGGCAATATTATCTTTGACATGACTAGCTGACCCCGCTTTGGGAAGCGTCAGAACATCATCATTACGGGTAATCCACGCCAGCATTATCTGGTAAGCTGAGGCATGGTGGCTAGCAGCAATCGTATTCAAGGCTGGCGTAGGGTGCAGGCAACGCCACCCTACTGCATGAAATGGTGAATATCCCATAAAGCCAATTCCCCGTTCTTTCTGCCATGGTAACAAGTCATATTCAACACCACGACTGGTGAGGTTATACAAATCTTCATTGGCAAAAACGTTCTGGCCATCACTGACTGCCAGCAAATCCTCCAGATCACTTACGTCAAAATTAGACACACCCCAGTGGCGAATAAGTCCTTCTTGTTGTAACTGTTCTAAGCCGGCAACCGCTTGGGTTAAGTCGGCGTTCGCACGCCAGTGAAGGAGGTATAGGTCAAGGTAGTCTGTACCTAACCGTTTTAAACTGGCATGAAGGCTTTGTGCTTCAAACTCTGGTGTGGCGTGGCTAGGTAAGAACTTTGATACCAAGAAAACCTTATCCCGGTCAACTTCCTTCAGCGCTTGGCCAATTACCTGCTCGCTGGCGCCGTAACTTTCGGCCGTGTCAACAACATTAATACCATTATTCAAGCCATCGCGAATTGCCGCAATTTCACTTTTAGGATTGTAACCAAGGTCGGCACCACCAATCCCAATTTGACTGAGTTGTTCACCTTTGATCGTTAAAAATTTCATTTTTCTTCTCCGTGGGTCGTTTATTCTTAGAATAACACTTTCTTATGCAGCAATCCGTGTCTGCACGATAATTAAGTGTTGTAAAATAAACAGAGAAAGAACAAAAGCACATAAAGGAGAACTGATTTAATGACTCGTTTTAGAAATTCTGCCTGTACTTCAGTGATGGTGGGGAAAAAGGCCTCGATCGATGGTTCCACCTTCATTGCCCGGAATGAAGACCGGGTCAAAGCGATTGAACCAAAACAATTCATGGTCCAACCGGCCGTTCATGACCGTCATGAAACATATGTATCAGCATATAATGGACTGACGGTTCCCCTCCCGACTTCAGGAATGCGGTATACATCTACGCCATCAGTTGACCAATCCGCTGGTCCAAACGAGGAAGATGGGTTTAACGAAGCCAATGTTGGTGAAAGTGCTACCGAAAGTGTATATGCTAACGACCGCGTGTTAGCTTACGATCCCTTCGTTAAAAATGGTTTAGCGGAAGATTCCATGACCACTTTGGTCCTCCCGTACATCCATTCTGCCCGTGAAGGAGTGCAACGACTGGGCGAGTTAGTTGCTAAATATGGTTCGGCAGAAGGTAACGGTGTCCAATTTAATGACCAAAATGAGGTCTGGTACATGGAAATTGCAACTGGTCACCACTGGGTTGCTGTGCGGATTCCTGATGATTGTTATGCTGTTGCGGCTAATCAAATTGCCATTGAAAAAATCGACTTTGATGACCATGACAACTATATGTGGTCCGATGGTATTCAAGAATTTGTTAACCTGCATAACCTCAACCCAGATAACGACCAGTGGAACTTCCGTCACATTTTCGGAACGGACACCAAAAAAGACCACCACTACAATACGCCGCGGGTTTGGTTCGCGCAGCGTTACCTCAACCCATCAACCACTGCTGAACAAACCCCTGAATCACCTGACATGCCGTTTATTCGCAAGCCTGAACGCAAAATCGCAATTGAAGATATCCAGTATATTTTGAAATCTCATTATAACGAGACGCAGTATGATCCACTGGGTGACGGCAGCAAATACGACCGAAAAGTTTACCGCGCCATCTCATTGTCGCGGACCGCTCAATCGCATATTTTGCAAATGCGCAATAGTGTTGACGCTAAGCATGCGGCTGTCCAGTGGGTAGAATTTGGGGTACCTTCCTTCTGTGCCTATGTTCCATTCTTCGCAAATGCCGACGACACTGACTACTCATACCGTCACTTCCCGAAGAAGATGAACTTAAAGAGTGCTTACTGGCTTAATGAAGCCCTTGCCATGGTCGTAGAATCGCACTACAAGGATTTCATGGAAGCTGACGAAGACTATCAGAAGGATCTCAATGAATGGGCGCGTCGGAAGTTAGCTAAGGTCGATGCCAAGGCCAGTCAACTTGATGGCGCCCAGCTAACTACCTACCTAACTGCTCAGAACCACAAGATTGCTCGCCACTATAACAAGAAGGCCCGGCAATTGCTTTTTGAATTGTTAACTGAAGGAACTGAACTTTCAGCACTGACTTTCAAGATGGATCCTAAACTTTAAACCATAATAAAAAATTCCCGCACTAAACGGGAATTTTTTTGATTGAAGTAGATTAAGTTATATAATTTACTTACGGAAAGTGAGTGAATAATGATGGATAAAGCAAATTTACGCAAACATATTCTTGACGTTGCCAATCGACGCTACGCCACTAAAAAGTACGACCCCAACAAACACATTAGCAATGAAGACTGGAAAACAATTCTCGAAGTCGGTCGCCTATCACCAAGTTCATTTGGTTACGAACCATGGCGATTTGTGCTCATCAATAACCCGCAGATGCGTGAAGATATGCGGCCATTTGCGTGGGGAGCTGCCAATAGTATCGACGGTGCCGACAAACTACTGGTCATCCTTGCTCGGCAACACGTTACCTACGATAGTTCCTGGGTAAGGAACCTTGTCGAAGAGGTCAAACACAAGCACTACTCACCTGATTCCAGGCCTTCCCAAAGCTTCAAGCATTTCCAAGAGAATGACCTGGCTCTGTCTAGCGACCGGGAGCTATTTGATTGGGCCAGCAAGCAAACTTATATTGCCATGGCCAACATGATGACTGCCGCCGCCGAATTAGATATTGATTCCTGTCCAATCGAAGGGTTCAATTACAGCCAAGTAAATGACTACCTCGCGAAGAAAGGGGTATTTGATCCTGACTTATGGCAAGTTTCTGTAATGGTTTCCTTTGGCTACCGTGACCAACCAATTAAGCCGAAAGTCCGGCAACCGCTGAGTTCTGTCTACAAAGAAATTAATTAACGTCTTCCCTATCAACAATTATCAACTACTTTTTAAATTTTTTTGCAAATTAGTGTTGACATTTATATTAGAAAATTCTAATATACTAGCAACAACAAATTAATATTTGCTGAGAAAAGATGAGTAATTAGTTGACGTCAGCCCAGAGAGTCGCGTTAGATGGGAAGCGATGTGAAAGATGCTAATGAAGATGGTCTTGGAGCAATCACGAACTGCGAGCACTTGACTGTAAGTGGTTCACGAGTGGCGACCGATAAAACGCCTGGGTTTACTCGTTTGCGGGTGTACCTATTAAGGATTAAGTTGTGAGACTTAATCGAATTAGGGTGGTAACACGTTAATTTTCAATCTTTGAAATGACGTCCCTAGGAGAAGTGAAAAACTTTTCCTAGGGACTTTTTTATTTGCTTTCATCTCCTGAACTTATCGCACAGAAAGAAAGGATCGATGTTTTATGACTCAATTTACACAACGCACTGTTTCTCCATTTCGCTACGATATTGTTGGTTCCTTCCTGCGGCCACAAGAGCTGAAGGATGCACGAGCTAAGTTCGCTAACGGTGATATTAGCCGTGAGGAGCTGACGAAAGTCGAAGATAAATGCATTATTGATTTAATCCATAAAGAAGAAGCGGTTGGTCTCAAAGCCGTAACTGATGGTGAATTCCGCCGCAGTTGGTGGCACCTCGACTTTATCTGGGGACTGCAAGGAATTGAAAAGTCTTCCGCTGAAGACGGGTACGAATTCAATGATGAAACAACCCGTGCTGAAACGGCCAAAGTCGTGGGTAAGGTTAACGGTCACAATCATCCATTTATTAACCACTTCAAATTTGTTCGTGACCATGTCAGTGACGGCACTCAGGTTAAGCAAACCATTCCATCCCCTGCCCAAGCCCTCTTTGAATTCTTCCGTCCCGAAAATGTTAAGGGTGTCCAAGAAGTCTATGGGTCATTCGAAGACTTTGCCAAGGACCTCGTCACCGCTTACCAGCAAGTTATCCAAGATTTCTACGACGCTGGTTGCCGGACCCTTCAATTAGATGATTGTACCTGGGGTGCCTATGCTGACTGGGCTGCCCATCCAGAACACGTGGCTACTTCCGGATTCAACATTGATAAGTTACCAGAATTAGAACAGCAGTCCCTGGAAATTAATAATGCCGTTATTAACAGCGCTCCTGATGGTTTAACAATTAACACCCACATTTGCCGTGGTAACTACCATTCTACCTGGGCCGCTACTGGTGGCTATGCTCCAGTTGCTGACACACTGTTAGCCCAAGAAAACGTCAATGCCTTCTACCTCGAATATGACTCTGACCGTGCTGGTGGCTTTGAACCCCTCGCCAAGGTTCCTGATGATAAGTATGTTGTGGTCGGTCTGGTCACTTCCAAATCTGGTGAACTGGAAGATAAGCAAACCATTATCAACCGCCTCAACGAAGCCGCTCAATACCACCCACTCGATAAGCTGTGCCTGAGTCCCCAATGTGGCTTCGCATCTACTGAAGAAGGTAATATTCTAACTGAAGAACAGCAATGGAACAAGGTAAAATTCATTAAAGACATTGCCGAAGAAGTTTGGGGAAAGTAATCCCGCTACCTCACTATCCATCACTTAACATTTACTGAAAGGACTGTTGTTTTATGACTCAATTTACTCAACGCACTGTTTCCCCATTCCGCTATGACATTGTTGGTTCATTCTTACGTCCCCAAGAATTAAAGGATGCTCGTGCTAAGTTCGCTCAGGGCAAAATTAGTCAAGCTGACCTCACCAAAGTAGAAGATAAATGTATTATTGACCTAATCCATAAGGAAGAAGCGCTGGGCCTACATGCCGTGACTGACGGTGAATTCCGCCGTAGCTATTGGCACCTCGATTTCTTCTGGGGATTACAAGGAACAAAGCGCGTCCAACTGAAGCATGGTTACTTCTTCCATGACGAAGAAACCCGTAATGACTCTGTCCAATTGACTGGCAAGGTTAGCGGTGAAAACCACCCATTTGTTAATTACTTTAAGTTCGTCCGTGACCATGTCAGTGATGGCACTCAAGTAAAACAAACCATCCCGGCTCCTGCCCAATTTTTGGAAGAATTTCTCCGTCCTGAAAACCAAGAAAATGCCAAACAATTTTATCCAAACCAGGCCGACTTAGACCATGACGTAGCACAAGCCTACCACCAAGTCATTGAGGACCTATATGCTGCTGGCTGTCGGACATTACAGTTGGACGACTGTACTTGGGGTATCTCCGTTAATAACTTTGCCAACCTCAAGAAGAAGGATCCAAATGCTGATACTTCACAACTAGAAGCCCTCCAGCAACGTTTCTTGAAGGTAAACAATGAAGCCATCGCCGACTTACCAGATGACCTGGTAGTTAATACCCACGTCTGCCGTGGTAATTACCATTCGACCTGGGCAGCTGCTGGTGGCTACGGCCCGGTTGCTGACACATTATTAGCCCATGAAAACGTCGCTGCCTTCTACCTCGAATATGATTCCGACCGTGCTGGTGGCTTTGAACCATTAGCTAAGGTTCCTGATGATAAGTACGTTGTGGTTGGCCTCGTTACCTCCAAGTCTGGTGAACTGGAAGATAAGCAAACTATCATTGACCGTCTTAAGGAAGCTGCTAAGTACCATCCCCTCGATAAGCTGTGCCTAAGTCCCCAATGTGGTTTTGCATCCACTGAAGAAGGTAACATCTTAACTGAAGAACAACAGTGGAATAAGTTGAAGTTCATCAAAGAAATTGCTGAAGAAGTTTGGGGCTAATACCTTTGTTCCACATAAAACGCTCCCTCCTGTGAAATCCTTTAAAATACGAAACGGACGTGATGAATTACCATTACGTCCGTTTTATATTATGCAAATGAAGTAGCAAGCGAGCCAAGAACAATTAAGAGAATTCCCCAAATCGTGTACTTCATTTCACGATGACTCTTGTGTTGTTAATCTTTGCTGAATATCAATTGAACGCCACCATCATCTAGTGGGACAGTCCGTTCGAGGTGAAAGCGTTGGTTAACAAATTGACCAAGCGTATCAAACGTGCCCTTCATAGCCGTATTTCCAGAAATGTACGGCGCCACAACTAATGAAATTTGATCAACTAATCCCGCTTTTAGGAAGGCGCCGTTAATCAAAGCACCACCGCCCAGCACCATCTTTTTAATGCCAAAGTACTTCCGCAGCTTGACGAGGGCCTGCGCAAAATCAATATCATGGTGCCCACATACTAAGTAGGGAATCTCCATGGACCGCAGGAATGCTAAGTACGGTTTACTGGCCTGTTCAGTGACGACTTCAATTGCGCGGCTCTTGTAACCGGCGTAGTCAAAGTAGTTCTTTTCCCAACCGGCACGACCTTTTCGATCAAAGCTAACATCCCATGTTGTGGAATGAATCTGTGGGACCCAGTCGCTATACTCGATCCCGTCACCGGAAAACTTGCTCAGGTCTGGATGCCCCTGGGCAGCGTACATCACAATCGTATTGCTCCCATTCGCGTTGGTATTACTAATCTTGAACAATTGATCATCGTAGTAATCACCAGAAGTGCGGTCTCCCGGAAGGCCGTCCCATTCCCCATCAATTTTGCCATCAATGGACTGGTACATATGAATAATTACCTGTGCTCGTTCCACTATATTTCACCCTTTCATCTATCACTACTAACCCTGATTATACGCCTACGCCAAATAATGCTAAGGTAGAAGTATTGATTTTAATGCAAAGGGGTCATCACATGTCCATCGGTCAGTTAATTAACCAAGTCGTAATCATCTTCCTATTAATGTTGTTGGGAGCGGCAATTCGCAAATTTGGTTTCCTCCACTTACAGTCAATTAATGACATCACTAATATTGCCCTGTTTTTCCTGTCGCCAATGGTAATTTTGAAGGCCTTTCAACAACCGTTCTCGAGTGCCCGGATGCATACTTTCCTGCTGACCCTGGTGGCGATCTTTGTTTCCTACCTCGTAACCATTATCCTTACTAAGGTCATTTTCAGCCATGTAAAGGATCCTAACATGCGGCATATCGTTAGTTACGGCAGTATTTATTCGAATAATGGCTTTATGGGCGTTCCACTAGCCCAAGCCCTATTCGGTGACGCCGGCGTGTTCTACGCAGTCGCATCATTAATCGGCTTCAATGTAATGTCGTGGACACATGGCGTCAGCATTTTCCACCGTCGCAATAACGAAAATTGGGCCCAAAAAGTCCGCAAGATCATTCTGAACCCCAATATTATTGCAATTATCGTTGGCCTGGTAACGTTCTGTTGTTCAATTCGCTTTCCATCCATCATCGGCCAATTTCTAACATATGGGAGTGCTGCGTTCACCCCCATTTCAATGATGATTATTGGTTCCAACCTTGTGGGAATTCAACTAAAGGATATGAAACTTGGCCTGCCAGCTAGTACAGCCTTGCTCCTCCGCAATGTTCTTTACCCGCTTGTTAATCTGATTGCCCTCAAATTGGTAGGCGTTACCAATACCGCCATGAGTGTCACTGTAATCCTAGCCGCTTGCCCAGTTGCTGGATTGGTTGTCCTCTTTACTCTCCAGGCGAAGGGCGACCCGAAGCCTGCCGTGACCTTGATGAGTATTTCTACGATTCTTAGTTTAATCACGATTCCGTTAGTATTTGCGATTGCTAATTGGTAATTCTAAATATCCCCTACGCTGGAACTATGATCCAACATAGGGGATTAAGTTTATGTTTGGTTAACTCGCTGTGACCACAATTACATTTGTCTTTCCCTACATCACAGTCATAGCGTGCGCGCTCTTATTTTCTTGAGTGGATCCGACAGGAAACTTCTGTCGCCGTCAACTTATACACTTGCACATACTTGAGGTGGTCTTCCGGAAACTCAAAATCAGTGCTGCCAGCATACTGCTTCATCATCAACTTCAACGCCGCTAGCTTATCCTCATTTGTTTCCAGCAGGTCCACACGACCCTCACCCATCACGCTGGCAAAGTCCGCGGACCATTCACAGGCCACCGATCCGCCATCTCGCAATTGCTGGCCACTATTCATTTCAAAGGCAGCATAGTGGGTTTTCTTTATCAATTCATACCGCCGTCCATGAGGTCCCCCGTGGAAGTAAAAGGTGTAGTGGCCTTGATGTTCTTCGTAAGCAAAGTGGACCGGCACTACATACACCCGCTCACCATCACGTAAACCCAAATGGATAGTTTCACACTGGTCTAGAACGTGGTTGATTGTCGAAATATCAGTAACAGTGTCCCGTTGACTCATAATAATCGCCTCTTAATATTGTTGTATTTGCAACAAATATAACATACTTCCCTCAATTTACAAGCTTTTCCTTACCAATCTCAGCGCGTAATAGTTGAAGGAAAAGTTGAGAAAGGTTCGACAACGGCTTTTCCTTTGACCAGACCAGGGTATTGTCATCTACAAGGTGTGATGATAACGGCCGAAATACCAAGTCGCGGTGGGCATTTGTATTAATCAAATCTTGATATGTCAAAACAAGGCAAGCTCCCGTCTGCGCTAGCAGAGCAGCATTGTATAACAAATTATAGTTACCGACGAACTTAAATTGATCTAGCAGGTCACCAGCCCAATGGCGAAAAGCGTCCTGGCGACGTGTCTGCGCCGAGGTCATCAGGGGGTGGCCAATTAAATCACTAGGACGAATCTCCTTTTGCTGGGCAAGTGGTGAGTCTGCACGCATGAGAACACCCCATCGATTTGCTTGCGGCAGTTCCAGCGTTGAATAGTTAACCATGTTTTCATGCCCCATCAAGATACCGAATTCCAGCAAGCCATTATCAATCTGCTGACGAATTGACTCACTGTCGCCACTAACCAGGTTAATTAATACTTCCGGATATTCCTGCATAATTTGGTGGATAACCTTCATCACCGGCTTGAGGCTGGGACTTTCTCCAGCTCCAATGTCTAATACACCGGAAACCATATCTTGCCCCTGTAGGTGATATTCAGTTTTATCAATCATCGCAAGAATTTCTTGTGCTCGTTGGTATAGGTAATGGCCTTCCTGAGTGAGTTGAATCTGCCGGTGCCCACGTTCAAATAAGGTGACGCCTAATTCTGTTTCCAGGTCCATGATTTGTCGTGACAAAGCCGGTTGTGAAACATGCAGGTGACGGGCTGCATTCGAAATGTTTCCTTCATGGACAATTTCACTGAAGTAACGTAATACACGTGTTTCCATAATTTCACTTCCATGTTTTTTAGTTATAAATAAGCATTACACATAAGTATTTCACATTTTAAGTGTAAGCAATTAATATAAACTTAGCAACTGTGAAGGAGGAAAAAGAATGACAACTACTGTTGACTTATCTTCAAGCGCTAGTAAAGAAATCGATCAAATTAACGAAATTAATCAATCACTAGTACAATCACTTAATACTGGTCAACATTCACAAGACGAGGTTCGCAAGGCCGTCAGTAAGATTACCAAGCAGACCATTGATAATTCTGTGGAGATTCGCCTCCCCTTCTACACTGACTTTGGTCGCAACCTCCATATTGGCAAGAATGTTTTTATCAACGGCGGCGTTACTTTTGTCGACTTAGGTGGGATTTACCTTTCTGATAAGGTACTAATTGGACCAAAAGCAAATATTATTTCCGTCAACCACCCTCTTGATCCGGCCAATCGCCGTAACGTTGAACTCAAACCAGTTTATGTTCATGAAAACGCCTGGATCGGTGCCAATGCCACTGTCCTCCCAGGAGTTTCAGTGGGCAAAAACGCTGTCGTGGCTGCCGGAGCAGTTGTCACGAAGAATGTGCCGGCCAATACAGTAGTTGCCGGCGTTCCAGCTCGGATCATTAAAGTTATTAAATAGTAAAGGAGATTTTATTTATGGCATTCGGCTACATCACTGACTTAGATGAACATCTAGAGAGAAAGCATGTTTCATACAATAACCGCTATGGTATTAAAATTGCTGCTGATCTGTACTACCCCAAGGGTCTGCACCGTGGTGATCAGCTACCGGCACTAATTGTCGGTGCTCCATACGGTGGTACTAAGGAACAAGGCCCCGCAGTGTATGCCAATGAATTAGGCAAGCGTGGCTTCGTCGTCCTGACCTTTGACCAAGTGTACATGGGTGAATCAGGTGGCCATCCTCGTCACGTTTCCTCACCTGAACTGTTTGCAGAATCATTCAGTGCCGCTGTTGACTACCTGGGCGTCCAGGTACCGTTCGTCGACCGCGAAAAAATCGGTGTTGTTGGTATTTGTGGTTCCGCTGGCTTTGCCCTGTCTGCTGCTTCAGTTGATGTGCGGATCAAAGCGGTAGCAACTGCTTCAATGTACGACATTACTGACGTGCGGGGCATGATGAAGCCTTCTAAAGAACAGCTCGATCAAATGAAGAAGGAATTAGCCGAGCAACGGTGGGAAGACTTTGCTAGTCAGCAGCCAGAGTACAAGCCATCATTTCCTACCAAGCCATTTCCAAATGTTGATGTGATCCCTGAAATGGATGAAATTAATCGCGAATGGTTCCGCTTCTATGCTGTTCCCCGTGGTTTCCATCAAAATGCCCGTGGCGGCTTTACGACCACTTCCAACCTGGCAATGATGCAGTTCTCAGCGCTAGACTACATTGACGAAATTAGCCCACGCCCAATCCTGTTTATCTTCGGTGACAAGGCCCACTCCCGTTCCTTCTCAGAACGCGCATATGACCTCGCTAGTGATCCAAAAGAAAAGTACATTGTTAAAGACTGTGAACATATCGATCTCTACGACCGGGTCGACAAGATTCCATTTGATAAATTAACGGACTTCTTTAAACAACATTTGAATGCCTAATTGGCATATAATAGTGAAAAATGAGGAGGGTTTCACATGAAACATCGTTCAGTTCTGGTCACCGCGATCTTAGTAATTGTGATTGCGATCGTTGGTGGTTTCAGTTGGCACCGTACCCAAGCGGCGCAAAAATATGTCCATACTAATACCCCAACAATTTTCGTGCATGGTTGGGGAAGCAGTTATCATGCAGAAACATCCATGGCTAACGCTGCTAAACGCGCTGGTGTTACAAATACCATTGTGCGGGCTAATGTCGACCGAAACGGTCACGTTACCTTTAACCGGTCTATTCCAGCAAATGCAGTTAATCCAATTGTTGAAGTTAACTTGCAAGATAACAAGCTCGACCGTTATGCCAGCGCCAATAGCAGCAACTATGCTGATGCATATCATCATGGTGGCACCTACATTCTCAACGTGGTAAAGGCCCTTGAAAAGCAGCATCATTACGCCGCTGTTAACTTTGTTGGCCACTCCATGGGGAACTTGGAAATTGCTAATTACATTAATGATAATTACCCAAGCACTGAGCTGCCCAAGATCAATCATCTGGTCGCCATTGCTGGCCACTATAATGGAATGGTTGGTCAAAAGTCTGCAGAAACGATTGATGAACAAAGTGGTAAGCCAAGTCAACAGGATCCAGGTTTTACCCAGCTGCTCGGCTTGCGGGAACATTTCCCGACTAACACCAAGGTTCTCAACATCTACGGTAACTATAAGGGTAAGAACTCTGACGGTGATGTGCCTGTTAACTCCGCCAAATCCTTGAAGTACCTCGTTGGTTCCCGGGCCAAATCTTACCAGGAACGCGAAATCCGTGGTCGCAAAGCCCAACACAGTCAATTACATAATAATAACCACCAAGTTAACCAGGCATTGATTAACTTCCTATGGACTAAGTAACCAAAAGGGCCAGTCGAACTATATCGGCTGGCCTTCTTCTATTATCTATATACATTAATACCAAGCAGGTTTATCACCATCGGTACCTGGTTTATCCACCCCGAAGTCCTTGCGCGCATACGGTGCTGGGTTATCAATGATCTTCGCAACAAAGTTACCAATTGATTTCCGGGATACTTCTGTCCCTTTGAACGCTTCACCACGTTCAGTTGTTTCATAGTCAACTTCATCCTTATTCGTTAACCATGCCGGACGAATAATCGTGTAATCTAAATCTGATGATGAAATAACATCGGCTGCTTTCCGGTAAGTGCCCAGGTAACTATCCTCTTGGCCGCCACCCAGCTCTTTATTATTCCATTCGCCAAATTTACCAGGAACTTCATCGTAAATACCAATTGATGAAATCCACACTAGCTGCTTAACACCGTGCTTATCCATTGCAGCAACGATGTTTTCTGCCTGTTGCTGAATTTGCGGATTACGCAAGTTAGCATAAACCACATCTGCTTTGGCCACCGCGGCATCCAATTCTGTCACCTTCAGGGTATCACCTTTAATAACCGTCTCACGCTGCTCATCAACGTCTGTTAAGTGTTGCGGGTGACGAGTGAATAATAGGAGGTGGTCATCCCCATTATCCAATAATGCTTTAATAGCATGACCGGCAATCTGACCGGTTGCACCGAGAACTAATACTTGCTTTGTCATCATTAATCCCCCTTCGAAATTCATTACACTTTCATTATAGGCAGGCCTTTCAGTTATTAAAAGTAAGTACTTTCGGGTAAGATAGTTACTAAGTGGTAAGATTTAGTTGGGCGCCATACAATGAGGCAATTGGAAATTTATCGAATTACCTTGAACCGCTCATCATCCGCCATCATTTCTTTGTCACCGGCGGGAGATTCGATGGAGCCAAATGGCATTTCAGCACGAAGCTGCCAACTAGCTGGCAAATCAAATGCTTGGTGAATGGCATCATCAATTAGTGGATTATAATGTTGGAGACTAGCGCCGATCCCTTGTTCTGCCAATGCCACCCAGACAGCTTGCTGGGCACCGCCAATTCCCTGTTCTGCCCAACCAGCGAAGTTGTCAGCATAAGTTGGGAATTGCTTTTCTAAGTCATGGACCGTCTTGGTTTCAGTTAGGAAGAGCACCGTTCCGAAACCGGCCCGAAAAGTAGCGATTTTAGCTTGCGTCTTCTTAAACGCATCCGGGTTCTTAACGATCTTGGCCAGGGTATCTTCAACAATATCCCATACCTTATTCGAAGCATCACCAAAAAGGATGACTGCCCGAACGGTTTGGCTGTTAAAAGCAGTTGGTGATTGCCGGATCGTTTCTTTAATTAAGTCCGCAATGTCGGCTGGTGACTGCTTAACTTGGTCACCTAATGCATAAATAGAACGCCGTTGTTTTAATAATTGATTCAATTCTGATTTCATAATTAATTGCCCCTTTCGCTTGTTCTTACTTACTAATAGTAACCAAAATAAATAATATTACAAGAAGGGAATTCTTTTGCTCTTAGTTACAAACTTTTCCCTATCACTATAAGGAGGTCCTGTTAATGACTAAGCAATCATCTTGTGCAATTGAATACACCCTCTCCTTAATTGCTGGCAAATGGAAAACTGTCATTCTCTACCACTTGTTTCATAAATCGGTTTATCGCTTTAATGAACTGCAGAAGTTGATGCCTGACTGTTCACGACGAATGTTATCATTACAACTGAAAGAGCTGGAAAAGGCGGGCCTAATTCAGAAAAAGGTTTATCCTGTGGGCCCACCTAAAACTGAATATTCATTAACTGAGTTGGGAATAAGCCTGCGTCCGGGTATTCAAGCCATGGATAAATGGGGATTAGACCATCGCAATTAATAAGGGAGGTACTTAGCAATGAGTTCCGCAAAAATGTTCAATACTGGTGCTGAATATGCTTTATCAGTCATTGGCGGCAAGTGGAAACCAGTGATCCTCTATTTATTAGCTGGGCATCCCCGTCGAACCAGTGAATTAGTGAAACAATTAGGAACGTCTTATAAGGTCCTGGCCGACCAACTACGGGAGATGACTGACGCCGGATTAGTCAGTCGAAAAAGCTACAATACCGTTCCACCCCACGTCGAATACCGACTAACGGATGATGGCGAGAACCTCTACGCCGCATTGCGTTACCTGAATTACTGGGGTGAGCAACGTGCTCGTGAATCCCCCAATATTAAAATTATGTGCACTAACCAAATGAAGGCTGCTGGTGATGATGGACTGTGTGTGATCACTAAACAGCACCTCCACCACTGGAAACAGGAAATTGTGCACCCTGATAAAAACTAATTAAAGGCCTCAAGCGAATTGGCTGGGGCCTTTGTGACACTATATTAACTTTTGATATAGGGGGACAAGTGCGTTAATGGACTGTTCAATAAAGCTCTCCATGTCAGTGCCGCAATCACGGTCACGAAAGGCAAATTTACCCAGCATAAAGCTCGATTTAGTTGCCTGCTGGTCAAATTGGTCACGCGCAGAGCGATCATTTAAATATTCGGTCAGGCTAATCTGGGGATCGAGCTTCATTTCGCTCTGATCCCACAGGTACCAATCAGCAACGTCCCTCCCCTGACTCCATTCAGGAATTGCTGTCAATAATAGGTTAAACTCGGCTGGTGTCCCATGGCGGTGGTCACTACGGTAATGCTGAAACATCAGGTAGACTTTCAATTGCTTACGATCCAGCATCACACCGATGCAGGGGTTAGCTTCCGCCAATACGGCCAACCGGTAAGAAGCCCAAAAGTGTTCCCGAATATTCCAGCCATTGGTCCAACTTTCAATATGCGTCTTAGCAAACAAGCCGGGCGTTAGTTGGTGAGAAACATTTAACTGGACCTGTTTCCAGACACGCCATTCTTTTTTAAATTGGTCCTTAATCATTGCCACTTCTTCTGGCGGGTATTGCTCTTTTAGCTTCTTAAACGAAAAATCTGGCCGGTCAAATAGCCGAAACATATCTTCTCGTAAGGCGGTCATTTGTATTTACCTCGCTAAAACAAATCGCCAACAGACGTCCATAATGGTGCCTGTTGGCGATTTTCATTCTTTATTGGAGTGAGTCCCAAGCCTTTAAGGTAACTGGCGTTTGGTCAGCTAACTTCTTCAGATCATCACTCAGGTACTTCTTATTAATGACGGCTTCGTAGGTGTATTCTTCAAACCAATCTTGGGTCATAACGAAGTAACCATTGTCACCATTATCCTTGCCCCAACTGTTTTCAATCTTCCAACGAACTGGTTGGTCATCTTGCAAATCAAAGCCCGTTAAAGTCATGGCGTGAGAAACCATCGCTTGCTTCGTTTCCAGACGGTCCTTCTTGTTCATCGTGAAGTCCACATCCAGCAATTCAGCCCGGTGGAACAGGTTAGCGTCCATCAAGCCCCGCTTACGGTCCATTTGTTGCAAAACGTCATTACCAACCCAAACGGTTTCACCAGCCTTAAGTTGCTTCATGGCTGTTTCTTGCAAGTACTTGAATGGCACATTGACAAACTTGATTGGAATACCACCAGCAACGCTATCCTGGGTTGGCATTGCGTAAACCTTGTTGTATTCGTGGTCAGGAGCGTTGGTAACAACGACGTAATCATTCAGGTTCGTGTCAAAGTATTCCCGGTAGAACTTGAGAGGCGTTAAGCCTAATACTTGGTGGAACTTCTTATCATCATCACGGAATTCCAGGTCAAACTTTGTAGGTGGTTCACCAAACGAGTAGGCAGCCACCTTGTAGACGTCGGCCATCATCTTTTGTTGGGCCTTTGACAACTCATCTTCGCTGGCGCCGTCTTGAACCATCTTCCGTAATACCAGCGCATCCTTACGCATCAGGTAGTTCTCCACTTCAGCGACGTCAGAAGTGTCACGGGTGTTGTGGGTATCTGGCATAACATATTCTGGCACTACCCCATACTTTTCAATGATTGAAGCGGCATTCGCCCACTGTCCACCATCATTCAGGGCAAAGTCTAAGTAAAAGTCGACTGTCCGATCATGAAGGGGCTTCTTGGCCGTTTCAATAATCTTTTGGAAGTACATGTTGGCCCGTTCAATCCGGTCCCAGAAGAACAGGTAGTTTTGTGAAAGTTCAAAGTCCTTGAAGTTATACTTCTTAGCGAATTTGTGACGAAGCGTGTTCAAGGTTGCAAATGACCAGCAACGGCCACTGTGCCGCTGGTTGCTCGGCTTCCCTGTCTTAATTTCGTAAGAGAAGGCCCGGTGGAGACGCTCGCTCGCCGGTGGGTCTTCACTGGCGTTCTTGATCCCGTTCTTTTGGATCGCCCGGGCAATCACGTCAGCCGCTGGACGAGCATGAAAAATCTTCTGATATTCCTGCACCATTGAATTAGTTAAATGATGTTCTTCTGTCATAATATTCCCTTCTTTTAGATACATTAACTTTATATGACTATTACATCTTCAATGATAGCGCATTCGAGGACAAAAAGCTCATTTAGGGCAATACCTTTTCTTTGTTCATTAATTGCCGTTCCCTTAAAATAACCATAAGGAGGGATTTTTATGTCAAAAGTATTTATTGCTGGTGGCTCTGGTCGAGTCGCCACCGCCTTAATTAAGGACCTAGTTGCTGCGGGAAATGACGTCATTGCTGCTGCTCGTCACCCAGAGAAAATTACTAGCGGTGCAAACATCACCGCAGTACCGATGGATCTTCACGCTTCAGTTGATGAATTGAAGAAATCAATGACTGGCTGTGACGCCGTCTACTTTGTTGCTGGTTCGCGGGGCCACGACCTCCTGCAAACTGATGCCTTTGGGGCTGTCAAGACCATGCAGGCAGCCAAGTTAGCCGGTATTAGCCGTTACATCATGTTGTCTTCGATGTACGCACTCCAGCCTGAACAATGGTCGCAACATCAGGCATTAGCTGCAATCACTGATTACAACATTGCCAAATTCTTTGCCGATAACTACCTAGTTCATCAGTCAGGTTTAGATTACACAATTATTCAACCAGCGACGCTAACTGAAGACCAGCCAACGGGTAAGGTAACGTTCGGTGAAGGTGACGACACCACCAATACGATTGCCGATGTCGCCCAAGTTCTCGCGGATGTTCTTACCCGCCAGAACACGATTGGCAAAGTTATTATGATGCGCAATGGTTCAACGTCAATTGACCAGGCACTAGATCAACTGTAATATTTCAACGCCCCTCAAAGATCGGGGGCTTTTTCGGAGGTTAATATGGATAATGAGCAGCGGATGCATTCTGGACAAATTTATTCGCCAGAAGATCCCCAAATTATGAAAAAACAAATGCAGGCAATGTTACCAATGTACGAATATAATCGGACCCTGCCAACAGAGATTGATAAACGCCAACAGCTCTTAAAGAAGATGTTTACTGAAGTCGGTGATAATTGTTACATTGAACCGCCCTTCCACGCTAATTGGGGTGGTCACCACATTAAGTTAGGTGACCATGTTTACGCCAACTTCAACTTAACAATTGCCGATGATACCTATGTCACCATTGGCAGTAATACAATGATTGGCCCCAACGTCACAATGTCATCAGCTGCCCACCCGATCTTACCGGAGCTCCGTAAAAAGGGTTACCAATATAACCTGCCCATCAAAATTGGCCAAAATTGCTGGCTGGGTGCGGGAGTCGTAATTATCCCTGGGGTCACCATTGGCGATAATTCAGTGATTGGTGCCGGTGCAGTGGTTACCCGTGATATTCCGGCCAACGTCGTCGCAATGGGAGTTCCCGCTCGCGTTTCCCGACCAATTTCTGAACACGACCGGCAATTTTACTATCGTGACCGGCCAATCGACCCCGAACTATTAGACAAGCTTGATCATTCACAAGGCTAGCGGTTATCGCTTGCGGTCACCCCTGATTATCGCTAAACTAGAACGGTAAATTTTGTTCTGGGGGAATGAACGAATGGAAAAAGTATACATTGTTGCGGCTCAGCGGACGCCAATTGGTAAATTCGGTGGTGCATTATCTTCTAAATCGGCCATCGATCTTGGAGCTGCCGTCATCCGGGACAGTGTGCAAAAAGTTGGTCTAGCAAATCAGGTGGACCAAGTTCTGATGGGCAACGTCCTGCAAGCTGGTGCAGGACAGAATCCCGCCCGGCAAGCCGCCATTGCCGCCGGTTTAGCTCAAACTGTTCCCGCCATTACCATTAACGATGTTTGTGGATCCGGATTATCTGCCATTAACCTCGGTGCCGCGTTAATTCAGTCTGGTCAGGCCCACGTCATTGTGGCTGGCGGAATGGAAAGCATGTCACGGGCACCGTATGTTCTGTTGAACGCCCGCGATGGCTACAAATTCGGTAATGGCGAACTGGTCGACACCATGCAAAATGATGCCTTGCAAGACGCTTGGGGAGGCTATGCAATGGGGATCACGGCTGAAAACGTCAATGAACGGTACCATATTGCCCGTTACCAGCAGGACGAGTTTGCCTTACGTAGTCACCAGAAAGCTGTCCAGGCGCAAGAAGAGCACGCCTTTGACGATGAAATGACCCCAGTCGAAGTGACTGTCCACCACCAATCCGTCACGATTGACAGTGATGAAGGTCCCCGGGCTAACACTTCTCTCGCTGCGCTACAGGGATTGAAACCCGCCTTTAAGGAGGGCGGAACCGTCACTGCGGGCAACTCCTCCAGTCTTAATGATGGCGCGGCGGCGGTCGTTTTAGCGAGTGAATCAGCAGTAAAGCACAATCAAATGACGCCACTTGCTGAATGGCAGGACTCCTCGATTGTCGGGTTAGACCCAGCTTTCATGGGAATTGGTCCCTACTACGCAATTAGTAAGCTTTTCAAGCAAACTTCCCTATCAAGGGATGATGTTGACGTATTCGAACTAAACGAAGCCTTTGCCGGCCAATCCGTTGCCTGTGAGCAACTATTGAAGTTAGATCCAAATAAGGTTAACCCGCGGGGTGGCGGCATTGCCTTGGGACACCCGGTTGGTTGCTCAGGCGCGCGAATTGTAGTAACTCTCGTCCACGAAATGCAGGCTTTGAACAAAAATGTTGGTGTTGCCGCCCTCTGCGTCGGTGGCGGAATGGGTGTAGCAGCACTAATTAGAAGGAAGTAATGTTATGACAAAACTGAATTGGCAAAAAACAATTTTAGCGGGCACCGCTGCCGGTGTAATTTCTGGACTAGTTAAACTTGGTTGGGAAAATATCCTGCCACCCCGTACCCCAGAACGTGATAAAGTGAATCCACCCCAAACACTGTTGCAGCAATTGGGAATTCCTGCCAAATACACCCAGGCTACATATGAATATTCTGGACAAAAGTTACCATGGGTGTCTTACCTCGTTCACTTTGGCTTTTCAATTTCATTTGCAACGGCCTACGCTGCGTTACTAGAAAAGAAAGTTAAGTTGTTAACGGTAGGTCAAGGAATTCCATTCGGAATCGCTGTCTGGATTGCCTTTCACTTGGTAATCATGCCCGCCATGGGAACAGTTCCCGATGCTGCTGACCAGCCAGCTGAAGAGCACGTCTCAGAAAGTCTGGGTCACGCAATTTGGATGTGGACGAACCATGAAATTGCGGAAGCCGTGCTCCACCAATTAGACAAGAAATAATAACGATCACGATAAAAGATCCCACAAGTACAAAGAAGGCTCTAACGTTCGAAAAATCGACGCTAGAGCCTTTTGGTGTATTATATTTTGTTTTCGTTATTTCACCGATACTGCCCGTCGCCATTTATGGATTAATAGCCATTCAATTAGCCAAACCACGGCGGCACAAGCTAGTGTTAACACCATCGTCAGGACCGTTCCCCACAGAATGGGAACGACCTGTTGTGATTGAAGGCCTTCAAACAAGAGTTGTCCAAGGCCCCCAGCATTGATGGTCGCAGCAATGGTGGCCATCGCCATCGTGGAGGCCAGGGCCACCTGGATACCGGAGAAGATTGCTGGCAGTGCGAGGGGTAATTGGACCTTACTAAAGACCTGACACTTAGTCATCCCCATCCCCCGTGCAACCTCAACCATATTCGCATCAACGCCCCGAATACCGGTAATAAAGGACCGCAATAAAATATATTCACAATAAACGGTTAATACAATTACCGCTGTCCGCATTCCTAAACCAGATAGTGGCAATAACAGGGCAAAGAAAGCAAAGCTGGGAATGGAATACAACAATGAAAAGAAATATACCAGCCCATTAAGCCACTCCTTACGCTGCATGAAGATTAAAGTGATGACCACCGCAATTACCAAGGCGATCACTAGTGACAACAATACCATCTGGGCATGCTGTCCCATCTCTTGGAGCATTGTCGGGGCATTAGCATTCCAATATTCGATCATTCGCCCCGCCCCCATAATTCTTGGTTCTGGCGCGTCGTTGATAACAGGTCACTCACGAATTGGGTTGCTGGGTGACGAACAATTTCTTCTGGGGTGGCAAACTGTTCGATTTGCCCATCCTTCATAATCATCACCCGCTGGCCGAGAAACAGAGCTTCGTTAATGTCATGAGTAACAAACATGAACGTTTTACCCGTTAAGGTATCGTGGATATGTTTAATTTCCTTCTGCAGTTCAATCCGCGTCAAGGCATCCAACGCTCCAAATGGTTCATCGAATAATACATATGGCGGATTGACTGCCAATGCCCGGGCCACACCGATCCGCTGTTGCTGGCCACCAGAGAGTTGGGATGGGTAACGGTCAGCATACTTAGCTGGGTCTAGTTGTACTAATTTAAGAAGCTCTGTTACACGTGAAACAATCTTGTCTTGATCCCAATGCAACATCTGCGGAACTAAGCCAATATTCTTGGCAACTGTCATATGGGGAAAGAGGCCAATTTGTTGGACAACATACCCCATATGGCGCCGCAATTCGACAATATTCTGTTCTGCCAGGGGGTGACCGTCGATTAAGATCTCACCAGCACTCGGTTGCCATAAGCCATTAATCATCTTTAAAGTTGTGGTTTTACCTGAGCCTGATGAACCTAAAATCGTGACAAACTCGCCAGCATTAACCGTAAATGACAAGTCCGGGATCACGGTATTATGGCCAAAGTTTTTACGGACATGTTTAAATTGAATTGCTGGTTTGTTCATTCTTCTGCACCTTCTTAATCAAGTAATCAAAGCCTAACATTGCAATCAGTGACAAGATGGCAACACTTACCCCACCAATCACGACGTATGACATGTCGTATAAACCTAAGCCGGTGAAAATCAGTGTCCCTAAGCCACCAGCACCAATATAAGTTGCCAGTGTGGCACTCGCGATAATTTCCACCAGCGCTAACTTAATTCCGTTCAAAATGTAAGGCATCGCCAATGGAATTTCAATTTGGCGGCGCAGTTGACGACGATCCATTCCTAAGGCCCGACCAACTTCTTTATATAAGGAGCTCACTTCATTGAATCCCAAAATAGTGTTAATTAACAATGGCGGTAATGCCAGGACCACCAATGCAATGATCGCTGGTAGCATCCCGGTACCAATAAATGGGATCAAGATAAACAGTAATGCCAGGCTTGGTATAATTCGCAACACTTGCGCAAAAGCGGTACAGAACGCTGCCACAGATTTAACTCGCGAACCGAGATAACCCAGTGGCAGGGCAATCACTAATGAAATGGCCAGCGTAATTGCACTCAGTAGCAAATGCTGGACGACGTACTGCCAGTACTGACTACTGTCGGTAGCAAAATAGTTAATAATTTGGTGGAGCAAGAATCAACCCTCCTTAATATAAAAAAAGAAGCTGATAAGCAGCCTCTTTTAAAAACTTACTTCATATTGGCATTATACCAGCTTTGGGCAACGGTCTTATAGTTTTGCCCATCAACGTTAACCTTCTTATTCAGGGACGTCAATTGCTTGGTGATCAGCTTAGCGTCAACCTTATTGAGCGTCTTTTCCATCTTTGGATATTGCTTAGCAGCCTTCTGATTGACGACTGGTACCAAGTTATATGGTGGCCAAATCTTCTTATTGTCCTTAATCAGAGTAAACTTGCTGGTTGCTAGTTGGCCATCCGTCGTGGACACTGGGGCCACATCAGCCTTACCCTGTGACATGATCTTATAGAGCAAGTTGACATCGTAATCCTTCAGCGACTTGAAATTGTACTTACCATAAGCCTTATTCATTGCTGGTAACGCGTCAGCCCGCTTTTCAAATTCACCCTGAGAGGCAAACCGTAACTGCTTAGCGTGCTTTTGTAAATCACTAAGGTTGGTGATGTGGTACTTCTTAGCGACCTTGGTTGGCATCCCCACCCCTTGGCGATTATCTCCAGGAGCATAGTTGAAGGTGGTTAGGCCGTCTTTCTTAATCCCGTCGCGGGCCATTTTAGCCATTTGGGCAGCCGACTTGCCTTGACCATCTTTCTTAAGATAGCTTTCCACAATCGTTCCCGTATATTCTGGGTAAACATCAACTTGGCCCTTTTGAGCGGCCTTGAAAATCACATTGTTGGAAATATTGGGCTTCCGAGTAACTTTATAGCCAGCCTTCTCCAGTGCAATCGCATAGATTTCACTTACCGTCTTACTTTCTGAAACATTCTTCGAGCCGACAATGATCGGCTTACTAGTCGCTGCACTCGCAACCGTCGGAACAATGGCCCCTGCTAAGAGGGTTGTGACCCCTAGTAAAGAGGCCAGCATAATTTTCTTAAACTTCATATTAATGCTCCTTATGTAACTTTTTTAGTTTCATCTTTTAGGCCATATCATATAATTAATTCATGTTTCTGTCAATGCAGTTGCGCTGATATATGGTAAATTAGTAAAATGATCATTCTTGATTTATGTAACTTGATTAGTTACAATTGGTTCAAAGGAATGATGTATATGAAAATCTCAACCCGTTTTAGCGACAGCATTCACATCCTCGCTTTTATCTCAATTTATCAGGGGAAAATCCCCCTGACAAGCGATAACATTGCGAACAGCGTCGAAACTTCACCCGTTGTTGTCCGCCGCATCATGAGCCAGCTCAAGAAAGCTGGTTTGATTACCACGGTCCATGGTGCGGCAAATCCGAAGTTGGCTCAGGATCCGACAGATATCTCGTTGTACGACGTGTTTTTAGCAATCGAACACGACCAACACTTATTTACCGTTGACGATAAAACAAACCCACAGTGCATTGTGGGGGGCAACATCCAGGACACCCTCCGTTATTACTACGAACAAGTTGAAACTGCTGCCAAGGCCAAATTAGCACGGATTAGTTTGGCAGATATTATTGACTCAATTATTGTGAAACAAGCCCAAAAGAACAGCAAGAAGGGATGATAACTATGACTAAGTATTTCATTACCGGGGCTACCGGTCACCTTGGTCAAAAGGTGGTTACCGAATTAGCCAAGTTAACTGCACCGACTAACATTCGTGTTGGAATACATAATGTACAGAAAGGCCAAGTTTTCCAAGACCGGGGCTTTGAGTTAGCACACCTTGACTATAACGATGTTACGGGGATGGTCCAGGCCTTCACTGGTGTTGACGTTGTTATTTACATCCCCAGCATCACCTATGACGTTCAGGGACGGATTAACGAATTTGAAAACTCATTAACCGCGATGAAGCGGGCTAGCGTTACCAATATTGTGGACGTCAGCTTCATCGCCGACCAAGCAAACAATCCTTTCCAGATGGCTGGGTACTATGCCTACTTGCCCGCACGACTGGCCAGTTCGGGAATGAATTACGCGGTGGTTAAGAACTCCCTCTATGCCGACCCGCTCATCCCCTACTTGCCAGAGTTGATTGACCGCCACAACGTTATCTACCCCGTAGGTGATAAGGCGTTGAGTTTCATCAGTCGGCAAGATAGCGCCGAAGCCATTGCCAATGTGGCCGTCAAACCATACTTGCGCGACCATGGTCAAAATTACTTATTAACGATGGGCCAAAATTATAACATGGTGGAACTAAGCCACATAATGTCACAAGTCACTGGAAAGAAAATTGGCTATTCTCCCGTGACGCTGCAAAAATTTGCGGACATTTACCGGGCGGAAGGTGATGGCGACGAGCTCTCATCCATGTACCATGCTGGTGCGCTGGGCTTGATGGACCAAGTCACTACTGACTTCCGGCATATTACTGGACATGAACCCGAAAACATGGCTACTTTCCTCAAGAATAACTATCAAAATAAATAATCAATTTCTCCCTTCACCATCCAACTATAGGCTGTCTCCTAAGTGGATAGTAAAGGGGGAATTTTTATTCTTCACTGTCCCCTAGGGTTACAGCTTATAATAATTGACAAAAACGAAGGAACGGTGACTTTATGGAAAAGCTTTTACAAATTAGTGAATTTGCCAAGCTCGCCAATACTAACCGGCGAACCCTGATTTTTTATGACGAGTCCGACTTATTTCATCCCCACACTGTCAGTGAAGCCGGCTACCGACTCTATAGCTATGACCAGCTCTACCAGATCAGTTTTATTCTCGGTTTACGTGAACTGGGCCTTTCCATCAATGAAATTAAGCAGTACCTCCAAGAACCTGATAATGCCGTCTTGAGTAAACAACTGCACCAGTTGGATAACAAGATTGAACAACAGATTCGCCACCTTAAACAGGTGCAGATGACGATTCGTCAGCGGCTCGTCCATTCCCAAGCAATTGAGCAGGCAAAGTTCTACCAGCCAATTGTCACCTACCTGCCAGAAGCTTCTTTCTGGTGCTCAGACTATGCTGTTGACTGTACCGTGGAAGAAATGGCCAATGTTTTTTCCGACTTTTATTCCCGGTTAAACATGAGCCTCGTCACCAATAACCTCCATTCCGGATTCAAAACTAACTTGCGTCAACCAGTCGCTGACCAGTACGCCAACGCCGGTTTTCGGATTATCAAAGAGCAGAGCATCCCTAAGTTAGACTATGACCTGCCAACAATGACAAAAGCCGCCGGTAATTACATCGTTGTGAAGGTCAAAAACACCACCCCTAACATTGAAAAAGGTCTCCAGTTAATTGCTGACTATTTAAGCGCCCACCACTTAAAATGCACGGGTGAATTATGGCAAGTTAATCTCGGTAATAAAATTAAAACCGCTGGGTTCACCGAAAACGGTCTGTTGGAATATCAATTAGAAGAACAATAAGAGTCACAGTTCGCAATAGGGACGGCATTTGGCCAATTTGCTATATTTGATCATGAACCCCATAATGGAATTAGCATGAACTACAAGGAGGTCATCTCGTGCCAGTCAAATTAATCAAGTCACCCTTTGACTACCAGCCCCAGCCAACGAATGATAATAATGCCGCGGTTGCTAAGTTTTACCAATCAATGCCTTCATACAAACCAACACCCTTATATAGTCTCAATGACCTTGCGAATAAATATGGTGTCCAAGAGATCAACGTTAAGGATGAAAGTGAACGGTTTGGTTTAGAGGCATTTAAGGGCACCGGTGGTCTGTATGCGATGGCCAAACTTTTGGCCCAAAAAGCAGGATTAAACACCGATACGCTGACGTATGACCAATTACTATCTCCAGCTATTAAGAAGATCGCGGCACAAACGACCTTCTATACCGCCACTGACGGTAATCATGGTCGGGGGATTGCCTGGGCTGCGCAGCAGTTAGGTACCCAGGCAATTGTAAACATGCCTAAGGGATCGCAACCCGTGCGGGCCCAACATATCCGTGATTTAGGAGCGCAGTGCCAAATCACTAGTATGAACTACGATGACGTCGTGAAATATACTAGTGAAAAGGCAGCCAAAGACCCTCATGGCATCCTGATTCAGGACATGGCCTGGGGTTCCTACCGTGACATTCCAGCTAGCATTTCTGCTGGCTATTCGATCGTGGCCGACGAATTCTTACAACAAGTTGACGCCACACCAACCCACATCTTCTTACAAGCTGGGGTTGGTCAATTAGCTTCGGGAATGATCAACGCTTTAATTGATCACCTTTCCACAACAGCGTTGCCGACGATCACAATTGTCGAACCAGCTACAGTCGCTTGTTACTTCCTGTCCGCTCAAAAAGGAGACGGGAATCCTCATACTGTTCCGGGATCACCAAAGACCATCATGGCCGGACTAAATTGTCAAACACCGAGTGCTATTTCTTGGCCAGTCATCCGGGATAGTGCCAAGTTTTATGGGACATTGACGGATGACGTTGCCGCCACGGGGATGCGGCAATTAGCTAAGCCGGTTGGTAATGACCACCCCATCATTTCTGGTGAATCTGGGGCAGCGGCATTCGCTTTCGTTAATGAAATCCTCCGTAACCCCACTCACCAGGATTTACGGCAGGCACTAAAGCTTGACGATACGGCACGCATCCTTGTCATTAATACTGAAGGGGCAACTGATCCCGTTAATTACCACAAGATTATTAATCACAATGCATAAAAATAAACTCCCGTCGCTGACAACAATGCCAGTGGCGGGAGTTTTCTGTTCATATTAATCTTCGTCGAGGACAACAACGTGTTTCCCAAGGAACTTACCAGACTCCAAGTTAGCTTGTGCTTGGCCAACCTCTACCAGGCCGTGGTAAACCTTGGCAATGGGGACTTGAAGATCCTGCTTAGCAATTTCTGCCAGGATTTTATTAAAGGCCTTGGCTGGTAAGTCTTTAGCTTCACCAGCGTAACTGGTAAGGAAGACGCCTGATGGAATCATAAATGGTGAAAAATTATTGAACGTCCATTGACCATCTAAGGCACCAGTAAAGCAAGCATACCCACCTTGGTGAATAAGCTGAAGGTCTTTAAATAAGACAGAGAAGCCGACTAATTCCAGCATCTTATCGACACCTTGTGGGGCAATCTTCTTAATTTCCCCCGTCAGTGCTGCATTATCAAGCAATGCATAGTCAGCACCAAATTTCTTCAGGGTGGCTAATTTATCTTCGTGACGACTAGTGGTAATTATCGTGGCCCCCATCATCTTTGCAACAACGGTCGCCATCAAGCCCACCGTCGAAGAACCACCGTGAATAAAGACAACGTCACCCTTTTGCAGGTGCAGCCCTTCAATTAATGACCCATAAGAGGTTTGCAACATTTCTGGTAAGGCCCCGACAATTTCCCATGGTAAATCAGTTTCCAACGGAATAACGTTCGCTTCCTTGACCAACATACATTCGGCATATGAACCGTCAATTGCACGTCCCATGCCGCCCATCATTGTGGCAACTTTTTGACCAACTTGTAAGGAACTACCAGGATTAACCGCAGCAACAACTCCGACTCCTTCGATTCCTAAGATTCGTGGGTAGGTAAAGTCCGGTGAAGATTGCCCCTTCCGGCTGGTTACTTCAGATTCGTTAACACCAAATGCCTTAACCTTAATAAGGACATAACCCTTTTTCAAAGTTGGTTTAGCAACTGTTGTGGGCTTCATTTCACTTGCTTCACATGGTCCCGTTAACTGGACAGCTTTCATTGTTTCTTGAGCCATTTTATCAATCCTTTCCTGTACCTCTTTCAACAATATTTAGTGTAAAGTGTCCATTAAGGTGACAGTCAAGGAGTTACATACAATTGTGGCTACTTACTTTTGCAAAAAATCGGCTACGAGCTTCAGGATAGCTGGGCGTTGCGGGCCATTAAACATGTGGTCTTCTCCAGGAATCAGGTGAAGTTCACTCTGCGGCAAAATAACGTTGTATTTACGTGAGGCTTCTGGCGATACGACCTGGTCATCAGTACCATGAATTAGTAATGCCGGGTTATCAAAGTGCTGGGCCGTTTCGTAAATAGGCATCAGTTGGGCTGTGCGGAAATAGTCGCCACCAACCTCAAAGCCATGAACATCAACAGACAACGGAATGTGGTTAGGATCATACGTGCTTCCCTGGCATTCCCCCTTAAGGGCATCGTCTTTCAGGGTAGCCGCTGGCGCTAATAAGACTAACTTTGCAACCACGTCCCGGTAGTAAGCTGCCAGCATAGACGCAACTACCCCACCCTGGGAGTGACCAACCAGGTAGATATGCTGGGCCTTCATTTTCGTCCGGGCGTATTCAATAATTTTCATTCCATCCAACAATTCAGAAAAGACAGTCATATCCCTAAACTGGCCCTCACTTTTACCACTGCCGTCAAAATCGAAGCGGAGGGTGGGAATTCCCTGATCATTTAGGTAATGTGATAAGGCGTAAAGAATCTTACTGTCGTTGTAGCCTAAATCACCTTTAAAGCCGTGCATTAGGATGGCGACCGTTGCATTCTGAACCTGATTAGTTCCTTCCAACAAGCCGTGGAGCTTCAGGCCATCCCGTTGAATAAATACTTCCATTATGTTCACCTCAGTTGATTATTATACATGAACCGCTCACGCCAGCGAACCAGCTCAGTGAAGGATGGAGCTGGCTCAGCAGTTCGTCCTTCCTGCCCTATTCCGCTAAATTTTCCAATATTTTTAAAAAAGTAGTTGCAATTTATAAAAATACGGTTAAAATACAATTAAAGAAATCAAAAGCGATGAAAAAGAAGAGTAAGTAATTTGCAGTCTATCAGTGAGTCGGTGATAGTGCGAGTCCGGCAGCACCTGGATTACTGAAAAACCCTTTTTCCATGCTACTAACCCAAATAACCTGTCTTAAAGTAGGCTTAGTCGTCACCGGTACGTTATCACGCCGGAAGAGTATTTACCGTACTCTGTGAGAAGGTCTAAATTTATTTTTAGACAATTTGGGTGGTACCGCGGAACAAAAGCCTTTCGTCCCTTAGATGTTGGGGATGAAGGGCTTTTTTATTTATCCTCGATTCTAAACATATAAAGGAGTACTAATTATGGCTGATTTAATTATTCCAAAGGACTACGATCCAAAATTATCTATTCGCGATACCGAAGCAGCAATTCGTTTTATCCGGGAAAACTTCCAAGATGAATTCGGTCAAGAATTACACCTGCAACGGATGTCTGCCCCAATGTTTGTCGAAAAGAGTACTGGTTTGAACGATAACTTGAACGGGGTTGAAAAGCCGGTTTCATTCGACATGAAGGACATGCCAGACGACACCATTGAAGTTGTCCACTCACTGGCGAAGTGGAAGCGTCTGGCCCTGAAGAAGTACGGTTTCGGAATGCATGAAGGTCTCTACACCAACATGAACGCCATCCGGAAGGACGAAGATCTCGATAACTTCCACTCCATTTACGTTGACCAATGGGATTGGGAAAAAGTCATCGCTAAGGAAGAACGGACCGAAGAAACTCTGAAGTCAACTGTTCGTCAAATCTTCAAAGTTATCAAGCGGCTGGAAAAGGAATTATGGTACCTGTACCCTGATGCTGTTTACCAATTGCCAGATGAAATTCACTTTATCACGACCCAAGAATTGGAAGACCGGTGGCCAGACTTGACCCCAATGGAACGGGAAGACAAGATTGCCAAAGAAATGGGGGCCGTCTTTGTAATGAAGATCGGTGATAAGTTGAAGCGTTCTGGTAAGCCTCACGATGGTCGGGCACCCGACTACGATGACTGGAGCCTCAACGGTGACATTATTTTCTGGTATGAACCATTACAAAAGAAGTTGGAAATCTCTAGCATGGGGATTCGGGTAAGTCCAGAATCAATGAAGTACCAATTGGAACAAGCCGGTGCCACCGACCGTGAAAAGTTACCATTCCACAAGATGTTGCTCAACGGCGAATTACCATATACAATTGGTGGAGGAATTGGTCAATCACGGCTGTGCATGTTGTTGCTTGGTAAAGCCCATGTTGGTGAAGTTCAAGCAAGCATTTGGCCTGAAGACATGCTCAAGAAGTGTGCGGCTGCTCATATTCAAATTCTGTAAAATAAAATGATTAAGGGAGATTATGATGGAAACTATTACAATTAGTGAATCACCAAAGCACGTCGGCGAAACAGTCAAAATTGGGGTTTGGCTGACTGACAAGCGTTCCAGTGGTAAGATTGCCTTCCTGCAATTGCGTGACGGAACTGGTTTCTTCCAGGGAATTATTCGGAAGAACGACGTGGACGAAGCGACATTCGACCTCGCTAAGCATGATTTACACCAGGAAACGAGTTTTGTTGTTACTGGTGAAATCGCTGAAGATAAGCGTTCTAAGTTCGGTTACGAAATTCATATTAAGGACATCGAAGTTGTTGGCAAGAGTGAAGATTACCCAATCGGTAACAAGGATCACGGGATTGACTTCTTGCTTGACCACCGTCACTTGTGGTTACGTTCCCGTAAGCCATGGGCATTAATGCGGATTCGGAGCCAAGTTAAGTTATCAACGATGGAATTCTTTGACAAGCACGGCTTCACTCAATTCGATGCTCCTGAATTGACGGCCAGCGCTCCTGAAGGAACCACCAACCTCTTCAACGTGAAGTACTTTGACGAAAATGCCTAC
>CALVFC010000002.1 GCA_944326735.1 uncultured Limosilactobacillus sp.
AAGAAAGCGACAACCACTGCGGTGAAACCAGTTTTACCACCGATGGCGATCCCGGCTGATGATTCAACGTAGGCAGAAGTTGGGGTAGTTCCCATGAAGGCACCACCAAGCATTGACAAGGAGTCAGCCATTAAAGCACGGCCGATCCGTGGCATCTTGTTGCCCTTCATGATGCCGGCTTGTTGAGCCAAACCAATCAAGGTACCAGCAGTATCAAAGAATGCCACGAGCAAGAAGATCAGCACAACGGCCCACATCTTAGGATCGGACATTACAGACAGGTGTGTTAGACCAACAGCAAATGTTGGCTTCAGGCTTGGGGCCATGGAAATGATATGGTGAGGGGCCTTAATCAAACCGGTGAAAAGTCCTAATAAAGTAGTGGCAACTAAACCGATGAAGATAGCGCCAGGAACCTTTTTGGCCATTAAGATCGCAATGACAAAGATGCCGAAGATGGTTAACCAAACCGTTGGAACGGTAAAGGAACCAATACCAACTAATGACGATTTGTCGGCAACAATTAAGCCCCCTCCTTGGAGACCTACGAATGAGATAAAGATCCCGATACCGGCAGCCATCGCGTATTTCAAATCTTGGGGGATGGCATCAATCACAATTTCCCGGACTTTTAGGAATGACAGGATAGTAAAGAGAACTGAAGCAACCAAAACCCCCGCCATGGCATCTTCCCATGGAATTCCCATGGCAATAACAACAGAGTAAGTAAAGAAGGCGTTGTCACCTAAACCAGGGGCAATGGCGATTGGGTAGTTAGCAAGAATTCCCATTAATAAGGAACCTAAAATTGCTGACAGAGCTGTAGCTGTGAAAACAGCCCCCTTATTCATCCCCGCATCACCTAAGACAGATGGGTTAACGAATAGGATGTAAGCCATCGAAACGAAGGTTGTTAAACCAGCTAAAGATTCCCGCTTAATAGAGGAACCACTCTCTGAGATATGGAAGGCACGATCGATCCCTCCAGATAATGTTCGTGTTTTACTCACGATTTACACTCCTTTGAATCAGTATGTGTGGATTATTGCACACTATAATTTGAAAATCAAGGGAATTTGTTCGTAAAAACTCTTGAAAACGAATTTTTTGATGATACAATAGCATCAACGTCGGAAAAATACGAACTTTAATTTGGAGGTTTAGTTCATGTCTACTGAAATTACGAAGGAATTTACCCAAGGATTACCAAAAGCGGAGCTTCACGTACATATTGAAGGAACACTGGAACCAGAATTGAAATTAAAATTGGCTAAACGTAATCACGTTAATATTGGTCAGTCCACGATTGAGGAAGTTCGTCAATCATACCAATATGATGACTTAGCTTCATTCTTAGCAGTTTACTATCCCGCAATGAATGTTCTGCAAACGGAACAAGATTTCTACGACCTGGCAATGGACTACCTCCATCGAGCTGCTAAAAACAGCGTTCGTCATGTGGAGATCTTCTTTGATCCTCAAGCACACACCTCACGGGGAATTGCCTTCAAGACAGTGATCGATGGCTTATACAAGGCGACTGTTGATGCCCGTGCATTGAACATTGATGCGCGCTTAATCATGTGCTTCCTTCGGGACTTTTCACGTGACTCTGCACGTGAAACGCTGGAAAAAGCGCTCAAGTACAAGGATAAGATTCTTGGGGTGGGCCTGGATTCTGATGAACACAATAATCCACCAATGAAGTTCTTTAACCAATTCACCAAGGCAAGTGCTGAAGGTTTTCACTTGACCGCTCACGCTGACATTGATCAAAAGAATTCCATCGAACATATTCGGGAACTGCTTGAAGTCATCGGTGTTGAACGGGTGGACCACGGAACTAACGTGGTGGAAGATCCAGATTTAGTTGATTTTGCGGCGAAGAATAAGATTGGTTTTACTTCCTGCCCACTGTCTAATTCATTTGTTAGTCCAGAAATGAAGGGGAAGGAAGTCCTGGAGCTCTTGAAGAAGGGTGTAAAGGTTTCTATCCACTCTGATGATCCCGCTTACTTCGGTGGCTACATTGGTGATAACTACTACGCAATCGCTAATAAGTTCAACTTGACCCGTGACCAAGTCATCACTTTAGCACGGAACTCATTTGAAACTAGTTGGATTTCAGATGAACAAAAGGCCCTTTACCTCAAGGAACTTGATGACTACGTTGCTAAGCACTAAATAATTATTGAAGACAAAAATGAAGGAGCTGCGGTACTTGACCGTAGCTCCTTTTATTCTTCGTCAATTAAACCATCCATGAACTTCTGAATGGCAATTCGTCCACCGGTTAGTTGCTTACCTTGTTGATGCAACATTTGAGCGTGGACGTTTTCGTAACCGAACAAATTATTAGCATGGGTACTCAGCTGCTCGTCATAGGGGTTATCAATTAGCTGGTTACTAAGGTTGACCAACCCGACCTTAATGGCCCGGCGCATCCGCTGTTCCATGATCTTCTTTTCGTGACTACTAATTCCTAAGCTTTCTGTGAGATTCAAGTTGCGGTAATTCTGGTGGTGGAGTTTCATCATTTTAACAACCTGTAAAATATCACTGGCTCCCCGTTCTGATGACATTCCGAGTGCTTTAAGAATTACGGCTGCCTGATCAGGCGAAGAGTGGGGTTGACGTTTAACGGGATTTGATTGCCCGTTAAACTGGTTGACCATCGCAGAAATGGAGGAGAGTTGGGCAGACATTTTGATATTTTGTTCTACTTTTTCAATCACGGATTTAACTTCAATGATATTCAACGGTTTATTGATAAAGAACTCAATGCCTGCTTGGTAAGCCTTAGCCCGCATGTCACTGTCCTGGACTTTAGAAATCATAATAAACCGAATGTTGGGCTTAGTGGCTTTGATGGCTTGAATCAGGTCAATCCCAGATATTTCTGGCATCAACAGGTCGACCAAAACAATATCAACGTCACGGAGTTGAATATCGTTAATGGCCTTTTCGGGGTCACTACTCATCCCGATAACTTCATCATCAAAGTTTTGTTCAATAATATTTTGTAATACATATAAGATTGATTGTTCATCATCAACAAGATAGAACTTCATTGCGTTACCTCCTGCCTGCTGGTGAGCTTATTTTTATTCATCGTGACGAAGAAGGTGGTCCCAACTTTAGGCTGTGAATCCACCTTGATTTGCCCAGCAAACTGTTCTTTAACGATAGTTTGGACGTTGGAAAGGCCAATTCCCCGATATATATCACCCGACTGATCAAACTTAGTTGAGAAACCGGGTTTAAAAATCAATGGCAGCATTTCCCGGGAAATACCAGAACCGTTATCGGTGACGGCCAGCTTGATATTGTCACCGTCTTGACTGACCTGGATAAGGATTTCACCATTGCGTTTATTGCCAATCGCATCAATTCCGTTAAGAATGAGGTTGGATATGATTGTGACAAGGTAATAGTGCTCCGGGACGGTGCAATTGACGGTGTTGTGGACGACGAGACTAATGGATAAGTGACGACTACGGATGATCATCTGCGTGTAGGATGAAACAATCTTTAAAATATCGTTCATCCGCATTGGGGCGTTGTCCTGGTCATTGAAATAGTCTCCCAACCCCTTGATAACGTCCTGGTAAGAATGCTTAATTTCGTGAACATGCTGGGCAATCTCATAGGCCATTTTTTGTTCTTCTGTGTGTCCTTCACTTTTGAGGTGCTCATTTAAGACATAGGCCCTTTTCGTCACTTGTTCGATGTCGCTAATGGTCTTACGCATAAAATAGACTTCACTCTTAACGGCAGAGGCCACCCAAATGAAGTGGTAGTATTGCCGTTCATGCTCTTCACTATTAACGATCAAGAGTTGGAAATAGTGAAGCAGGAAGGCCACGAGTGAAGCCAGGGTGGTCCGGGCCAAGGCCACAATGAAGACCACGGCTAAAACGTGAATCGTGTATCCATGGAAGTTAGTTAAGAAACCAATCTCCAACACATTCGAAGCATAGTCACAAATAATGATGGTCAGAAAAAACGCAACGTCATTGTGATAAACCAGACGCCAGTATAACAAGTAGTAAATTACTGTATATAGCAAGAAATAAAGGATATCCGCAATCGTATAAGCAACCACGTGGGCAGAATTCTGGGTTAAAAGCAGGATAAAACCACGAAATACCGGTGAAGCAATCGCAATTGCACAGCCGAGCTGCAGGGGATTAATATCCTGGTTGAAGTAGAGAAAAATCGGTAACAAGAACGCCGACAGGGCAATGATGAATCCCGGCGCAAAAGCCTGGAATTGTACCTGGGAAGCGAGGGCCACACAAATAGCCGCAATAATGATCCGCTGGTATTTACGGTAGTGGAGGAAACTGATGTTTTTAAGCATGTGAACACCTGAATTAGTTGTGATGATATTTGAAGAACTTTGATGATTATAGAAAGCGCTTTCTATAATTAAACGCGTGATTGATTGGGGATAAAAATACCAAATCAATATTCATTTATCATTATACAACTTGTGAAATCCTGATTCTGCAGGTTGTTCATGATTAGCAATTATTATTTAGGTAAGGAGTAAAGGTTATGGATGCAACAGTTGAGAAACCAAAGAAAAAATGGAAACTGAAGATGCCTGGCGCCTTCACGATTCTGTTTTTCCTAACGGTCATTTCAGTATTTCTGACTTGGTTCGTTCCCGCTGGTTCCTATTCTAAGCTGACTTATGGTCACAATGAATTAACGGTTACACAACCAAGTGGTAAAAAGACGACAATGCCTGCTACCCAAGCTTCATTGAAGAAGCTGAATGTGCAGATTGATATCGATCAATTCAAGTCAGGGGCAATTAGCAAGCCAGTTTCTGTTCCAGGAACTTACAAACGCTTAAAGCAACACCCTGCTAGTCTTTATTCCATCTTCACCAGTATGGTTAACGGGACGATGGAAGCCGTTGATATTATGATCTTTATCTTTGTCCTTGGTGGTTTAATTGGGGTCGTTAAAGCCAGTGGGGCCTTTGAGTCTGGACTGGAGTCATTAACGAAGAAATCCAAGGGAAAAGAATTTATCTTAGTCTTCATGGTCGCAGTATTGCTGGCCTTTGGGGGAACGTTGTGTGGGATTGAAGAAGAGGCCGTGGCCTTCTATCCAATCTTGGCACCAGTCTTTATTGCAATGGGTTACGACTCGATTGTGGTTGTCGGGGCCATCTTCCTGGCTTCCTCAATTGGGACAACCTTCTCAATCATTAACCCATTCCAAGTGGTAATCGCTTCTAACGCTGCCGGAACGCAGTTTACCCAAGGGATGCCTGGCCGTATCGTTGGGTTCACCGTGGCCGTTATCTGCCTGCTCCTCTACCTGCACTGGTATGCGCGGAAGGTTCAGAAGGATCCAACGTTCTCATACACTTACGAAGATAAGGCTAAGTTTGATGCAATGTGGTCCATGGATTCATCCGAAGAAAAGGACCTGACCTTCACGATGAAGAAGAAGATCATCTTGGTTCTCTTCGCGGCCTCATTCGTTGTAATGATTTGGGGTGTTATGGCAAAGGGTTGGGCCTTCCCAGAAATGGCTTCATCCTTCTTGCTGATTGCCGTAATTATTATGTTCTTAACCTGCTTTGGCCCTAAGGATGGTCTGGGCGAATACCAGACTACTGAAGCCTTCTCACGTGGGGCTGCCAGCCTGGTTGGGGTTTCCCTGATCATTGGTCTGGCCCGGGGAATTAACAACATCCTGAATGATGGTTACATCTCTGACACCATTTTGTACCAATCATCTGAAATGGTTCGGCACATGTCTGGTTCCGTCTTCATCATCATGATGATGCTGATCTTCTTCGTTCTTGGTTTCATCGTGCCATCATCATCTGGTTTGGCAGTGCTTGCTATGCCAATCATGGCACCATTGGCCGACACGGTTCACATTCCACGATACATCGTTGTTACCGCCTACCAATTTGGTCAATACGCAATGCTCTTCTTAGCACCAACCGGATTGGTCATGGCTACTCTGCAAATGCTCGACATGAAGTACTCCCACTGGGTACGGTTCGTCTGGCCAGTTGTTGCCTTCGTCCTCATCTTTGGTGGTGGTATCTTGGTAACCGAAGTACTGATGAATTAAATTTGAATATAAGAAAGTGGCTGGAGAAATTTTCTCCAGCCACTTTCTTTATTCTATTGCACAAGGAGTCATAACATATTCGAAGACTTAGAAGCTAACTCGGCTCACACTCACTCAACAGTCCATTGAAGAACTGCTCCACCTCAATCCGGCCGCCAGATTTGCGTTCACCCTTCAAGAACTTAATTTCATTCTCGACGCTTTCAAAACTATAGAGGTTATTAGCGTATTCGATAATTCGATCATCGGTGTTGAAGGTCAGGCAGATGTGGGCAAGGTTGTTTAATCCCTTCTTTAAATCACGACGGATTCGTTGCAGGAGCACCTTCTTACCCTCGCTATCAAAGTGGTAGATTTTCTCCAGATCCAGGTCATCAAATGAGCATTCCTGTTCAATCATCATTTTGAGAATCCGAATAATATCAGGAACGCCTAGTCCACCGGAGATCCCCAGAAAACGCAGAATCGATTTGGCCTGTTGTTCGCGTTTCGTCTTGAAGTCGAATGACTCAGTGTGGTGGTTAGCGGCACCACTTACCAGGTCAAGAATTTGCAAGAGGCGGCGCGACATCCTGATATTTTCGATCGTTAGCCGCATTTGCTTATTCAGCTCTTCCATGTTGATTGGTTCGTCGAGCAGGTAGTCAGCGTCGTCCTTAAAAATTTGACTCTTAATGGTTGGTGACAGGCTTTTGCCAATCAAAATGAAGTGGGGATGGTGGTGACTTTGTTGGATCTTGCGCATTAACTGGTGACCGTCATAGGGTTTAAGTTTGTAATTAATAAATATAATATCGACACTTAATCGCAGGACGTCCTGATAGGCTTGATCTGGATTGTCAGTAATTCCCAAAATGGAGTTATCAAAATCGCGTTCAATCGCTTTCTTGAGTACTTGTTGCTGCTTCTTATCGCAATCCACAATATAAAAATTCATTTGAATTATCTCCTCGTGCTTATTTGAATATTTATGAAGTAACGTGAATTTATAGAACGCCTTCATTATAGTTCACAAGAATGCAATAAGCGTTAATAATTCGCATTAAATGCCGTTTTAGCGGATAAAAGCCGCTTTTGCCTAATAAAATTGCAAATTTATGAATTCCTTTGTGAGGATTTCCGTGGCTTTTTGAAGTGCCAACTTAGAATAAACATTGTGAAAACGTTTTCGAACACTGCGTAATTACCGTATATAAAATTACTTAGATATCAGGAAGGGATGGCTAAGAATGGTAAAGCAGGATCACATTAAACAAAAAGTTGGCCTGGGGGGCTTAACCGGGCTGGTTGTTGGTGGAACGATTGGTTCAGGGATCTTCGCCCTACCAGCAACAGTTACTGCCGGTGCTAACCCAGAAGCAATTTTAATTGGTTGGGCAATTGTTGCTGTGGGGATGTTCTCATTAGCTGGTGTTTACCGGAACCTGACGTTGCAACAGCCTGACATCGATGATGGTATTTATGGTTGGTCGAAACACCTCTTTGGTCACCTTGGTGGTTTCATCGCTAACTATGGTCACGGAATTGGTGATGCCGTTGGGGATGCTTCCTATTTGACGGTCTTATTCTCCGCCTTTGGTTCATTTGGCATTTTCTCATTCTTTGGGAATGGGACGACCTGGCCATCAATCATTGCCGCTTCCATTGTGCTTTGGTGTGTCACGGCACTAGTAATGCATGGTGTTAAAACCGATACGATGATGAACAACATTACGACGATTGCCAAGGTTATTCCAATTGCCATGTTCATCATTTTAGCTATTTTGAATTTTAATCCACACACCTTTATGGCCCACTTTAACTCGACCGCTGTTTACAGTGTGTCTGCTGGACACTGGACACATGTTTCCATTTTTGATCAAAGTAAAACGGTCCTCCTGTCTGCAATGTGGACATTAATTGGGATTGAATCCGGGACGATTTTTGCTACCCGTGCAAAGAAGTTATCAGATGTTGCTAAGGCGACGACGATCGGTGCTATTATTGTTATTATTCTGTTAGTTGGTACTTCTGTTCTGTCACTAGGGTTAATGGCACCAAGCAAGATTAGTGCTTTACATGATCCTTCAATGGCTGGCCTGATGGCATCTATGACTGGTGCTTGGGGTGGTTACCTAATTGATATCTGCCTGATCATTGCCGTTACTGGGGCTTTAATTGCCTGGGTTGATATGTGTTCTGAAGAGTTACGTTTGCCAGGTCGGGGTGGTTCTGCTACCGTTTGGCTCGACAAATTGAACAAGAACGAAGCTCCTTCCAACGCTCTCTGGGTCACTTCTGGTTTAACCCAAGTTCTGATGATTATCGCCGGAATTTACTCCGCTGGATATGCTGTTTTGCTGAAGTTCTCAACCTCACTGTCAATCGTTCCATACCTCTTTGTTGCTTTGTACGCACTGAAGAGTGTCATTAAAGGAACTGGTTTTGAGAACCGGCCAACTCATGAACGGGTCACCTCTGGTATTTTGGCTGTCTTAGCCGTTGCCTTTGCCCTCTTCATGGTCTTCGGTGCCGGTTTACGGTACTTGCTCCTGGCTGCCATTGTTTGGATGACTGGTTTCTGGTTCTTCTACAAAGGTGAGAAGGAACAACACATCAAGTTCACCACTACTGAAAAGATCTGCTGGATTATCATTGCCTTAATGGCATTGGCTGGCTTGATTGGTCTTCTCACTGGAAAGCTGGTCGTGGGTTAATTACCACCAATCCCTAGAGAATAAAGAAAGAGCTCGAACTGCAACTAGTTCGAGCTCTTTTTATATAGAATTAATTAGTCTTTAGCAGGTTTGTGACCGCCTTGCCACTTCAAACCAATTCCGGTGAATCCGGACAGGATGGAGAAGATTGGCGAGCAGATACTAAAGAAGACGAATGGTAAGAAGTGGGTAACTGGAATGTCAAGAGTTGAGGCAGTAAACAAACCAGCAACACCCCATGGAATCAGGTAGTTGATAACAGACCCACCATCTTCAAGGACCCGGGATAATGCCAATGGTGACAACTTCATGTCATGGAAGGCTTGCTTGAAGGCCCGTCCGGGAAGGATTACTGACAGGTATTGTTCACCGACGAAGAGGTTGACACCGATTCCGGAAAGAATGGTTGCGGTAATCAAGCTACCAGCACTGTGCAGGTGCTTAACAAGTGGTTCCATTGCTGACTGAACAACGTGGAATTGCATCAAGATACCACCAAGTGACAGGGTAACGATGATTAAGGAAACAGTTCCCATCATACTGGTGATTCCACCCCGAGATAACAAGGCGTTAACTGAAGCATCACTCGTGTGGGCAACAAACCCATCAGTTAAGAGGGAAGTTAATGACTTGAGTGAAGTGTGAGGAGCTTGGCAGAAAATCATCACAACTGTAACGATAATGTTGATGAATAAGGTGGCAATTGCGGGAATGTGCCGCCAAGCACAAACGAACATTAAGATAATTGGTAACAATGCCCACCAAGAAACGGGGAAGTGTTGCTGAAGGATTGCCGTGGTGTGAGCAATCTTGGCAGAACTCATTGAAGTAGCGGATGAACCCATGATCCAGAATAAAATGAAGGAAACGATGAATGATGGGATCGTGGACCACATCATGTTAGTAATGTGGTCGAACAGGTCACTACCAGCAATGGCAGATGCCAGGTTAGTAGAGTCAGAAAGAGGTGACATCTTATCACCAAAGACCGCACCTGAAACAATCGCCCCGGCTAACAATGGTAAGTTAATTCCCATGGCTGCACCAACGGCAAATAGGGCTAAACCAATTGTTGAGATGGTCGTGAACCCAGAACCAATGGACAGACCAACCAGTGAACAAACGATGAAGGTTGATGGAACGAACCACTTAGCTGAGATCAACTTGAAACCGACAACCATGATCGAAGGAATGATTCCGGCTTTGATCCAAACGGCGATGAGGGCCCCGATCAAGATGAAAATGAAAATTGGAATAATAGCTGTTCCGATCCCATCTTGAATACCCTTATGAACATCGTCCCAGCTAGCGCCACGCAGCTTAGCCCAGAACATGATCAATGCGATAACGAATAATACTGGAATTTGTGGGGACAATCCAAACTTAATAACTGATGTCCCCAAGATAATTAACATAACCACCAGAATAGTGATGGCTTCACCAAACTTAATTTGTTTCATTTTGACAACTCCCTTTCAATTTCACTGAACTTTAACATTGAATGGTGAGTTGATAACGAATAATTCCACCACAATTTTCCATTTTCCAATCCTCCTAATAAAAAATCCCGCTGATGTTAAAAACATCAACGGGACGATCGAATTAACCGCGGTACCACCCAGCTACGTATAATATTTATACGCTCTCGTATCAGGTGGTAACGGCGCTAACTAGGGCCGGACAATTATTAAAACCGCGATAATTCGTAAATCTTCGCCTGACCGGTTCGCACATCCCCACCGGCTCTCTGAACGCCGAACGAAGCAACTACTGTAACGATAATTGTTGGTATTATCTTAGCGTGACTAAATTAGATTGTCAACACTTTTATTAAAAAATAATGAGATTTAATCTTTGGCTGGCTTTTCCTTACCATAACCGTTAAAGAGCAGGTTCAGTAAGACGGCGGCTAAACTACCGACAACCACACCGTTACCAAGGATGATTTGGGCTTCGGTTGGTAAGAATTGGAAAATATGTGGATACATCGTGACCCCTAAACCGAGACCAACTGAGACGGAGGCTACTAAGATATTCCCATTATCGGTAAAGTCGACCTTGTGCAAAATTTGAATTCCCTGGACACCGACAATCCCGAACATCACGATCATGGCACCACCCAAGACTGGATTAGGAATAATCGTTGCTAGTGCCCCAACCTTGGGAAGCAAACCCAGTACTAGCAGCATGAAGGCAGCGTAGTAAACTGGCCGCCGTGTTTTGACACCGGACATCCGTAAGACCCCAACATTTTCGGAGAAGGTGGAGTAAGGGAATGTGTTAAAGAGGCCACCGAGGATGGCGGCAATCCCTTCCGCCCGGTAACCACGTTCAATATCCTTAGTGGTTAGTTCACGGCCAGTAACATCAGCGAGGGCAAAGAAGACCCCCGTGGATTCAATCATGGTCGTCAGGGAAACCAGGATCATCGTGATCATCGCGGACCCATTAAAGTGGGGGACACCGAAGAAAAACAGTTGCGGCGCATGTAACCACGCGGCTTCACGAACGGGTTTCAGGGATACCAGTCCCATTGCCCCGGCGATAAACGAACTAATCAGGATCCCTAACAGGATCGCGATAGAACGTAGAAATCCTTTGGCCCAGGCGTTTAGACACAGGATGATGGCGATGGTGATAAAACCAACGATCAGGTTCTTCGGATCACCAAAGGAGTGGGCAGTGGGGTCACCACCACCCAGATCCTGAAAACCAACAGGGACCAGGGTGAAGCCGATGATGGTGATTAATGAGCCAGTAACCACGGGTGGAAAGAGCTTCTTTAATTTAGAGAAGACCCCGGCAATTAAGAATACGAATATTCCGGCCGCAATAATGGCACCATACATATAGGTAATGCCGAGCTTTGCCCCGATGGATTCCAACGGGGTAACGGCCTGGACGGCACATCCCAGAACGACAGGCAGGCCAATTCCAGTGAGGGCCGTTTGCTTCAGTTGCAAGAGGGTCGCAATCCCACACATAAAGATGTCGATGGAAACCAGGTAAGTCATTTGCAGGGTTGAGAAATGCAAATAGTTCCCGATCAGTAAGGGTACCAGGACATCCCCAGAATACATGGCCAGCAAGTGCTGGAAGCCGAGAATAAAATCGCGCCATGAAAAGAAGCGGCCTTTATTAGTAGTTGCTACTGATTGTTCGTCCACAATAATCCTCCCAATAAAAAATCCCTACTTGAGCAAATCAAGTAGGGAATCATCGATTTGCTTATAGTCCAGAGTTTACGGCTCTGGGTAGAAACTCGCCGACCATATTACGGCATTATATAGGCAGTTAGTGTTTGTAATCCTATCACCTGACGCCAGTTCATGCAAGTGAAAGTCGGTGAACAGTGGTATGATAATGGTAACTGTTTCTAATAATAATTTAATGGAAGGATGCGACGATAATGAGTCGATCAAAGCTGAGTTCATGTACAGCAATGTTAGTGGGAAAAGGGGCGTCAATTGATGGTTCAACCATGATTGCCCGGAATGAAGATTACTATGATGGGGTTAACCCCAAGACCTTCCAAGTATATCCAGCCAAGGATTATACTGGTGAACATTTTGTTTCGACTTATGATGGCTTAGAAGTCGACCTTGATGGCAAGGGATGCCGGTTTACTGCCACGACGAATGGTGATATTCACCATGGTCGGTGGGATGAACAGGGGATTAATGAATACAACGTGGCCATGTCCGCTTCGGAAACGGAAATGACGAACCCCTGTGTCCTCGGTCACGACCCGTTAGTAGAACATGGGGTTGATGAAGATTCCATGATTTACTTAGTATTGCCATTTGTTAAGACCGCCCGTGAAGGGGTTCAGCGCCTTGGTAGCCTCATTGAAAAGTACGGGACTGGTGAATCAAACGGGATTGCCTTCTCCGATAAGGATGAGGTTTGGTATTTCGAAACCGCTGGTGGTCACCAGTGGGTTGCTGAACGAATTCCAGACAATGCCTATGCCATCTGCCCAAACATTATGGTGATTGAAGAAATTGACTTCGATGCTCCTGACCACTTTATGTATGCTAATGGCATTAAGGAATTTGTTGAAAAGTACCACTTGAACCCATACGATGCTGGCTTCAACTTCCGGCGGATCTTTGGGACGAACGACGAAGCTGACCAATACTACAACACCCCACGGACTTGGTACGGTCACAAATTGTTTACTCCTTCCCACCAGTACGAACCAACGAGCTTAGATATTCCATTCTTTGAACGTCCTGATAAGAAGATTGCGGTTGAGGATGTCGAATTCTTCCTGTCATCGCACTATAACGGCACCCCTTATGACCCAACTGGTTCCTATGCTTCCGGGGATGCAAATGACCAGCGTAAGTTCCGTTCGATTGCTTTGGACCGGAACCAAAGCTCGTGCATTATGCAAATCCGTAATGATGTGCCTGCCGAATACGCCGCCATCCAATGGATTAACTTTGGCTTCTTTGCCTACAGCCCATACGTACCATTCTTCACTAATATCAACGACACCCCAACAGCTTATGACCATGCCGGTAATGAAGTTGATGATTCTGCTTACTGGCTGCAGAAGCGTCTCGAAGTACTGGTTGAACCACACTATCATGACTACATTAATGAAGTGCTGGCTTTCCGGGATGAATGCCAGAGCTTCGGTGTTGGCCAAGTTGATAAGCTGACGGGTGGTGCTGCCGGCAAGAGTGGTCAAGAATTGACGGACTACCTGACTGCTGGTAATGCTGAATCAGCTGACCACGCGATGGGAGCAACGAAGAAATTAATGAACTCTCTTATTCACCACGCATTATTGAACTCGAAGTTCCAATTTGAACGTGGCGATAACTACTAATTGAATATCGAATTAACGGGTGCGAAGAAGACAAATGGGTCATTCTTCGTACCCGTTTTCCGTTATAATGTTAGTAACAAGGAGGCGGATAACATGGTTGAAATTGCACCGTTTGGCGTTGAAGCATGGCTAAATAAGTGGGAGAAAAGTGCCCAGTATGATATTTCGCAAAGTACGATTGCGTCGCTCACAATGAATGAACTCCTCAATCTCGATGGTCACAATGGCCAAGAATTCTATCAAATGCTTGATCAACAAAAGATGAATTATGGCTGGATTGAAGGGTCGCCAGAGTTTAAGCAGGAGGTCGCAAAATTATACGAACACGTCGATCCCGACAACATCTTGCAAACAAACGGGGCCACCGGGGCAAACCTCTTGGCTATCTATGCCTTAGTTCAAGCTGGTGACCATGTCATTTCAGAGTACCCGTCTTACCAGCAGCTTTATGACATTCCGCGTTCTTTAGGTGCCGACGTTGACCTTTGGCAAATTCATGAAGAAGATCAATGGTACCCAGATATTGAGGAATTGAAACAGCTAATTCGCCCCGATACCAAGCTTATTTGTCTAAATAACGCTAATAATCCTACGGGGACAATCCTTAGTCGGGCGTTCTTGGAACAGGTTGTCGACATTGCTAAGTCGGTCGGTGCTTATGTCCTCGTCGATGAAGTTTACTTACCATTGAATCATCCTGAGCGTTTCACATCCATCGTCGATCTGTATGATAAGGGAATTGCTACCAACTCACTCTCGAAGACATATTCGATGCCTGGTATCCGCATTGGGTGGACAGCAACAAATGCTCAGTTAGCCAACTTGTTTCGGAAGTTTCGTGACTACACAATGATTTGTGGTGGGGTCTTCAATGACCAAGCAGCGACCTATGTTTTGCGCCACCGTGACCAAGTGTTAGCACGGAACCGGAAGTTAGTGTTGGGTAACCTGGCAATTTATCGGGACTGGATTGCCCATGAAGAGCGGGCCAGTGTCGTGATGCCCGAAGCAGTTTCCACATCATTCCCTAAGCTGGAAGTGCCGGTTGATATCCGAACTTTCTGTCGCGGATTGTTGCGTGATGAGGGCGTGTTGTTAGTGCCAGGGGATGCCTTTGATACCCCAGGACATGTCCGGCTTGGATACTGTGCGCCAGAAGCGACGTTGCGTGAAGGATTGAAACGGTTATCTAAGTACCTTCATCAATATGACTAAAAAAACAGCGAAGCGCATCACGCTCCGCTGTTTTTAATTATTTCCACCATTTTCGCGTCATCATAAAGATCGCACATAGCAGCATTAGCAGGATAGTTACAATGAGGGTGAAAATCCATGACCACCAGGCGTTGGCGACGGGTAGTTTAACGTTTTCACCATAGAAACCAGAAACAATTGTTGGAATAGAAAGGACGATGGAATAAATGGTTAGGTACTTCATCGTTTGGTTCAGGTCGCTATCCAAGACCTTACTATAGGCATTGGAGACCCGTGCAGAAACGTCAGAAGTCATCTGGGCCATTTCTAGTCCCTGTTGGGCTTCGACGATAACGTCGTCGAGGTCATTTTGCTGACGGGATGACATTTTATTGCCCATCCGCCGCTTGAATTCTTCAAGTAGGGAAACGTTCCCCTTTAGTGAAGTTAAAATATAAACCAGGCCGGTTTCAATTTCCATAAACTCACCAATGGCTTTCCGCCCAATCCGGTGTTGAATGTTGCGTTGGATCATCTGCCGCTGCTGGTCAACCCGCCGCAAGGGGCCAAAATATTCCGTTGATAGACGGTAAAGGACGGCCATCACCAAACTGAGCTTTTCGACAACACTGTCTCGGTGACCGAGTTGTTTCAGTTGATTGGCAATAATCCCATTGACAAAGTTGGTCTTGGCATTGGTAAAGGTAATTAAATTATTAGCAGTAATCATCAAGCCAATTGGGGCCGTTTGCGGTGCTGTTACCGCGTGGGTAGGTACGTAAACGTCGAAAATTAGCAGGGTGACACCGGCGTCCGGGTCAACTTCCACCCGGGCCTTTTCGTAGGGGTCGATAGCGTAATCAAGCAACTCTTGAGTAACTTCGTATTTTTGAATTAAGTCGCGCCGCTCATGGGGAAGGGGTTCAAAAACACTAATCCACCAACTGTGAGCATTGATTCGTTGCTTGCTCATCATCGCTATCATCTCCTTAAAAGCACTTATAAATCTATTCAACTATTTTCAGAGATAAAAGTAAAGCATGTTCACCGCGCCAAGGCAAAATTGACGATATTTCCCGGGAAATCCTTTATACTAAAATGAGCATTACGAACGGGAGGAACATCTAATGTGCACAAGTATTTATCAAGTCACTGATAACCATACGCATCTGTTAGCGCGGACGATGGACTGGCCAGTATTGGCGGTTTCGCCGCTGTTTGTTCCTCGGCAGTTTAAATGGGCCACGGCCTTTGACCACCGTATCTACACCAATAAGTATGCCTTGATCGGTGGTGGTAGCTTGTCTTCTACCAGGATTGATGTTTCCGACGGGGTCAATGAACACGGCTTGATGGCGCAAAAATTAACGTTTGCGAACGGTGCTCATTACGTTGATGACCGGCATGCCGACAAGGTCCAATTAGCCGCTTACGAATTTATTTTTTGGGTCTTAGGTAATTTTAAGTCAATTGACGAATTAGAAGCCCACCTTAATGAGGTGGAATTAATGAGTGAATTGAATAGTGACACGAAGTATGGTAAGCCGGAACTCCACTTTGCCCTAGCTGATGAAACGGGGCGGGTAGTAGTCATCGAGCCAACGGCAAACCCAATGCGGGTGATTGACAATCCACTCGGGGTCGTCACTAACAGTCCGCATTTTGCAAAACAACTGGCCCAAATGAATGACTATGTCGAATTTACCCCGGCATTCAAAGCGGGGAAGGTACCGCTAAATACTCCCCGGGTGACTACTGGACGACTTTCCGGTAAAACTAATCCGCCGGGTTACTATTCACCGAGTGCCCGCTTTATCCGGGCCGCTTACTTGAAAGAACGGGCGGATGTGCCAGCTAATGAAGAGGAGGGTCTAACTTCCGAATGGCACCTCTTAGACAGCGTGACCGTTCCACAAAATTCCCGTCACCAGCGTACCTACTCTGTTTACCGGGCAGTTACCGTGGCGGAAAGTCGCTCCTACTATTTCCAGTCATACCACCGGGGCGATATTACGAAGCTGCAGTTAACCGATGATATGTTAACGTGGACGAAGCCAAAGGTTTACCACGTTCCAGACCGGCTAACGGTGCGTGAGGTGAAGTAGCAATGACACAAGCACGATGGCAGCTGACAGAAGCGGTCAGGCCTAACGAGGGTGGTCAGCCTTTACGGTCATTACTACAAAGGACTTGGCTGTTACCCAAACGACTGGTTCATTACTTGCGGATCCGTCAAAACGTGGTCGTCAATGGCCAATACCGACCGATGAATCGCATCGTTCAAGCCGGAGATATGATTCAGATGACGTTCCAGGGGGATGAATTTCGTACGCCAAATGCTAACCAGTATCTGCCAACGGCCCACCCACAGCTGCAAGTCCTATATGAAAATCGCAATTTGTTGGTGGTCAATAAACCCCGGGGACAAAAGACTCACCCGAACGATGAAGGCGAGACCGGTACTTTAATGAATGATGCTGCAGGCTATCTTGGTGGCCAAGCTTATATGGTGCACCGAATCGATAAGCAAACCAGTGGGGCGGTTATTATTGCCAAGAATCCGGTAGTGGTGCCTGTTTTAGATCGGCTGATTGCGGCCGGCAAAATCCACCGGGAATACTTGGCAGTTGTCGATGGCCTGTTAGAGGGGAGCGGGGAATGGCAGTGGCCCATTGGTGACGATCCATCTGATCCCTGGCGACGGATGGTTAATGGTCAAGGGGCACAATCGGCAGTGACTCATTACCAGTCAATTGCCGCTAGTCAAGATTGCTCGCTGGTACGCTTGCACTTAGAAACAGGGCGGACTCACCAGCTCCGTGTCCATTTAGCACACAGTGGGCATCCAATTGTCTGCGACCCCATTTATAATCCCGGGTCCCCGGCAGGAATGTTACTGCACGCTGCTTGCCAGCAGTTAATTGTCCCGTTTAGCATGCACAATCTGGTTATCCAGGCGCCACTACCTGATTATTTTGCCCAGACTCTGGTAAAATATAACTTAGAATCTAAAAGTAAAGGAGACAGCTGATTGTCACTTTTAACTAAATTATATGGTCCCTTCTTCGATGGACATAACTGGGCAACGGTCATTACGTCCGGCCAGGACTGGTTAGTTATCTTATCCCTGGTATTAATCGAATGCCTATTGTCTGTCGACAATGCGATCGTTTTGGCAGCCCAGACGCGGGTCCTGCCAAGTTTGAAGGAACAAGAAGAGTCCCTCTTCTATGGTATTTGGGGCTCTTACATCTTTCGTTTCTTAGTCATTGGAATTGGGACTTACCTGATCCACTTCTGGGAAATTAAAGTCATTGGTTCGCTTTACTTGATGTACCTGGTTTATCGTTTCTTTGCCAGCAAATTGAAGCACCAGGCGAAGCAAACAAAGGCGCATCCTAAAATCCGGAACCGGCACCTCACTGGTCGTCGGTTATTCTGGTCAGTCGTTGCGCAGATTGAAATGATGGATATTATTTTCTCCATTGATTCTGTCTTGGCATCGTTGGCCATTTCCAGCAACCCCGTGATCGTTCTGATTGGGGGGATGATCGGGATTGCCTGCATGCGGGGCGTGGCCGAAGTAATCATGCGCCTCATGCGCAAGATTCCAGAACTGGAGCCAATGGCATATGTACTGATCTTTATTATTGCTATTAAGCTCTTCCTGACGATTCCGGCAATTGACATTGAAATTCCATCTGGCCAGTTTGGGATCTTCGTCGTGGGGGTATTTGCGGTAACATTAATTGCCCACTTTATCCGTAACCCCAAGGGGAAGGGCGATCAACCAACAAAGGAGGATCAAAATGATCGAAGCAACCGCCACTAATTTTGCCGAAGCTGTTGCGGGACCACTAACGGTCGTCGATTTCTGGGCACCGTGGTGTGGCCCTTGCAAGATGATGGCACCGATTATGGAAAAGCTCGAAAAGCAATATGGTGACCATATCAAATTCGTCAAAATGAATGTTGATGGGAACCAGGAGATTGCTCAACGTTACAAGGTGATGTCCATTCCTTCCCTCGTCCTCTTCAGGGATGGGGTTGCCAAGGAAAAGGTGACGGGCGTCTACCCAGAAGCAAAGCTCGCCCATTACTTTGAACGTAAAATTAATGAGTAAAACGAAGCCGTTAGTAGGATGATGAAAATCCCTACTAACGGCTTTAATTTATTTTTGATCAAAATGAGGTTCATAAATCTTATAGAATATCAGACTCAGGATCAGTGTTAGGACATCCGAACAGGCTTGGGCAGCTAGGATTCCGGTGTAACCAAAGAAGTGGGCGAGGATGGCAATTGAGAAGCCAAAGATGAGCCCTTGACGACTGAAGGATAACCAGAAGGCTGGTGAGGCCTTGCCCATGGACTGGAAAGCGGTGGTGAATACCAGAATGATCCCAGCAAGGGTGGTTGTTAATGACAGCCAGCGGAGCATCAAGCCCCCTTCGCGAACAATCGTCGGATCGGACATGAAGAGGCGAATAACGTGCGGGGCAAAGATTAGCAAGACCACCGTCAAGACGATGTTAATTGCGGAAATCACAAAGAGGTCAAAGTGGATTGTTTCATAGAACCGCTTTTGGTTGTGGGCTCCGTAGGCATAACCGATTAATGGTTGGGCGCCGAACGCAAAGCCGACCATAATCATAACGATGATGGAATTAGCTTTCATAGCAATTCCCATTGCGGCGACACTGCTGGCCCCGTAAGAAATCAAGTACCGGTTGGTCAGGGCCGTTGCAAAGGAAACCATGATGTTGGTGATCGATGCGGGGATCCCGATGGCGTAGATCTGCCACTGCAATTGACCACTAATTTTGGTTTCATGAATCGATGTTGTCAGTTTCTTACTCTTGGTGCGCAGGTAGTAGACCATGATAACGTCAGCAATCACACTGGAGGTAACAGTGGCCAAAGCTGATCCCGCGGCCCCTAACCCGCACGTGAAAATAAAGATGGGGTTCAAGAAGATATTGATAATTGTTCCGGCCATTGAACCGATCATTGACTGGACGGCCAAGCCTTCAGTCCGCAAAATATTGTTCGGCGATAGGCCGAAAATAACAAAGGTGGCCCCGCCAGCAATTACCAAGTAGTATTCACGGGCATATTTCCAGGTGGCCGGTGAAGCCCCTAACATGTGCAGGATGGGTGTTTGAAAGACGAACAGGAGCAGGGTCACGATTAACCCGCAGGCAATTGAGTAGTAGAAGCAATAGCCGTAAACATTTCGGGCAATCTTATCCTTGTGCTCGCCGAACAGGCGTGAAATCAACGAACTGCCCCCAAGACCAAAAATATCACCAATGGCAATCATGAGGGTGAAAATGGGGGCACCTTGAGAGACCCCCGCCACCAAGTTAGGGTTCCCGGTCTTAGAAACGAAGAAAGTATCGACCAGGTTATACACGAGGGTGACAGCCATACTCAGCACCACAGGCAAAGCGAGGGTAAAGTAGGCTCTTTTGATCGACATGTTTTCAAACAGATTATTCACGAGTTACTCCTTTCTATTTCACTATAAAACGAGCGTTAGAACTATTTCTGACGCTCGTTTTGCGTAATAATTTCCGTTAGTAGAGGTTTTTCGGATGTGGTTCACCCTTAATTTCATGTTTAACGTGTTCAATCATATCATCAGTTAATTGAACAATGTGGGGATCATCTAATATGTAGAAAACTCGCGTGCCCGATTTACGTGAACAGACCAGTTGGTAGCGCCGCAGAATCCCTAATTGCTTGGACACTACCGGCTGCGATAATTGGAGGTCATTGACAATTGTTTTAACGTCAACTTCACCATTGTGGTGACGAAGGTAATAGAGGATCCTAATCCGGGTACTGTTACTCAGGACTTTATAGATCTTAGCGGCTTCGTTAATTAAATCGTCAGGTTGGTTCACAATTCCGGCCTCCTAAGTTAGTCTGGAGATTATTATACCAGACCAATCGCCTGCGCCAAGTGGCTAATCAAACCGCTGTCGTAAAAGACGTACAGACCGACTCCAATGTAAATCACCTTCATAACTTTTTCACTGTACTTGTCCATCAGCCGGGTGATTACGGGGATTTTACCAACTTGCTTAATCAAGATCACGACCAGCATTATTAGCACCAGGATAAACAACAGGGCAATGCCAAACTGGTTGGTTGATAAGTCCGTCAAAATTGGCAGGAAAATCGACAGGTTGCAGCCTGTACAGACGGCTAGGTAGGTAATAAGGACAATCGCAATGGGTGACCTCGTGGCTGACTGTGGATTGGCTTCTTCATCATTGTCATGGAGTGCCATGTAGATTGGGAGAATTCCTAAGACGCCCAGGATCCACTCGGGAAGAAATAGTGCGAGGGCTTTACCGATGAGGAAGCTAGCAATTACTAGCAAACCGCCCCCTAATACGTAACCAATGATTACATCACGCAGCGGGTACTTATTCACTAGACACAACAGGATAAAGAAGAAATCTAGGTTGACAGCGATAAAGGTAATGAAAATAAGTCCGTAGTTCATCGTTTAAACCTCCAATATTCCAAAAACGATATATTTGATATTATCAATATATACCGAATTTGGAATATTGGCAAGCCTAGTCTTCAAAGTAGGTGTAGAGCTGGTCAGTGGTAATCTTTTCCTTTTCGGCAGCGTTTAAGTCGGCCTTAATTTGACCATCTTTGAGAACAATCAAGCGGTTACCGTAAGTGAGGGCATCTTCCAAGTGGTGAGTGATCATCAGGGCTGTGAGGTGGTCCTTAGTGATTCGCTCATTTGTGGCATGGAGGAGGTTCAAACTGGTATGGGGGTCAAGGGCGGCCGTATGTTCATCCAAAAGGAGAATGTCAGGGCGCTTTAGCGTTGCCATCAAGAAACTGAGGGCTTGCCGTTGCCCACCGGATAAGGCCCCGGTCGCTGTTGTCATCCGGTTCTCCAACCCGTTATTCATTGTGGCCGCTAATTTAGTAAACCGGTCCATATTTTGTTTCAGCTTCCGCATTACCAGGTGCCGTTTTTCACCCCGCTTAGTGGCCAAAAGCATGTTTTCAGCCACCGTCATCCGGGGAGCGGTCCCTAATTTAGGATCCTGGAACACGCGCGCCAGAAAACTGGTCCGATCTTCTTCACTTTCATTGGTAATGTCCTTGCCGTTGTGGAGGATTGTCCCTTCATCTGCGGGCAGATTACCACCGATCACGTTAAAGAGGGTTGACTTACCAGCCCCGTTGGTTCCCACGATGGTAATAAAGTCACCTTCATTGATAGTGAGGTTGATCCCTTTAAGAATAGTGGTTTCGTTTGAGGTCCCCTTATTAACAATTGTTTTAACATTGCGTAGTTCTAAAATTGCTTTACTCATGTGGACGAACCCCCTTGAGAATTGGTTTCCGAATGTTAACGACTTTTTCAAATTGTGGAATGACCATGCAGATGGCCAGAACAATTGAAGAAATCAGGTTGAGGTCATTAGCAGAGAATCCGAGTTGCAGAACGGCCAGTAAAATCAGCCGGTAGATAATGGAACCCAAGGTGACGGCAACTAGCCGTTGGTTTAATGTTAATTCGCCAAAGGCAACTTCACCAATGATGATCGAAGCCAGGGCGATAACGATGGTCCCGATTCCCATGTTGACATCAGCGTAGCCGTTAGATTGAGCAACGAGGGCGCCACAAAGGCCAACCATCCCGTTGGAAACCATCAGCCCCATATTGATCATCTTGTCAGTATGAATTCCCAGTGACTTGGCCATCGTGGTGTTATCACCGGTTGCAATGAAGGCCTGGCCATAATCGGTTGCCAAAAATAGCATCATGAGAATGGTAACAACTGCAATCACAATCATCCCCATCGTCACTGTATCAAAGTATTGGGGAAGGCTCCGCATGAAGTCACCCGAGAACAAGGTGTTGTGACCAAGGAGGGAGACGTTAGACTTACCCATGATTCGTAAGTTAACCGAGTAGATCGCGGTCATTGTCAGAATCCCGGCTAACAAACTAGGAATTTTGCCTTTAGTGTACAGTAATCCGGTAATGAGGCCGGCAATCATCCCAACCACAATTGCTAAGAGGGTTGCCAGTAACGGGTTCATACCGTGGGCGATAGCAGCGGCAGCGGTGGCCGCACCCAGTGGGAATGTTCCTTCAACCGTCATATCACAGAAGTCGAGGATCCGGAATGTTAAGTAGAGGCCAAGGCCGAGAAGAGCCCAGAGTAAACCTTGCCCGATTGATGAGACGATTAAATTCATTTGAAGACCTCTCCTTTCGTTTCTGCTTCATGTTGGAACTTCTTTGGAACTTGTAAGTGGAGTTTCCGTGCTTGCTTGAGGTTCAGCACTGGTTCACCGTGACGGATGTATTCGATTGGCATGTCGCCGATCTTCTTCCCCTTGAGAACCCGGACCGTCATCTTCGCGGACTTCACACCCAGTTCGTACTGGTTAACACTGTAGGTAGCGACCCCACCTTGCTTAACCATTGAATCGGCAGCGGGGAAGACCGGCTTGTTAACGGCATTGGCATTTTTAACCAGGGTCTGCATTGCGCCGGCGACGGTGTTATCTTCTGGAACAATAACGGCGTCGACTTGGGACAGCATCTGTTCTGATACCTGGTTTAAGTCATTACTGTTGGCAATTGAGTATGCCTTCAGGTTAATGTGCATCTTCTTCGCTTCTTTAGCAATATCCTTGTAACCAGTGACCCCAGAACTATCACTCGAAGTGTAAATGACACCGAGCGTCTTCATGTTCGGCATGAACTCCTTAATCAGTTGCAGCTGTTCCCTTGCCGGTGCTAAGTCAGACACCCCGGAAATGTGACCGCCAGGGTGACGATTATTTTTAACTAATCCGGCACCTTGGGGATCGGAAACCGCACCGAGCACGATTGGGGTCCGATTATCCGCGTTGGCTAATGCCTGGGCAGCGGGGGTTGTGATCCCCAACATTACAGACGGGTTATCGTTGGCCAGCTTCGTTGCCATGTTCTTTAAGTTACTTTGGTCCCCATTGGCATTTTGATATTCAATTTTAATATTCTTGCCGTTGTGGTAACCTTCCTTAGCTAACTCATCGACATACCCTTTGTAGATTTGGTCTAAGGCGGGGTGGTGCATCAGGGTTAATACCCCAACTGTTGGTGTCTTGGATTGCTTGAACCCACCGTTTTCGGTGAAGAAGGCAACCCCCAGGAAACCTAACAGGATGATAATTAATGTGTACATCCGTTTCATGAAATAAACTCCTCTCTAACAAAAAACGGGGGCCCTCAGTAAGGACTCCCGTTTTGGAATGCAAAATAAAAGTCCGCATGTAGGATCCATGCAGACTGAATGAACGCTAAAACTCAGCCGGCACAGATGCAATCTGTCACATCAGGTTGCATCCATGACGGGACCAACCTGAACTACCGGCTTTGCCAACGATTATTCACAGTTTGAGTTTTAGAAATGCTCATTGTATTTTACTTCCTTTGCTTTTGTTGTTATCAGTATAGCGAAGGACAATATCACTGTCAACACAAAAATGAGATTTTTTTAATAATTGCTGGTGAGCCGTGGTAATAATAGAACCGGAACCGCATGTATGATAGGATAATTGTTGACTTTAAAAAAGACATAGGAGATGAATTTCATGGCAGTGTTAGATGTTGAAGGCTTAACAATGAGCTATGCAGATAAACAGTTATATAACGACGCGAGCTTTCAACTAGAAAAACATGAGCACATGGGAATTGTCGGCCAAAATGGGGCCGGTAAAAGTACATTAATTAAGATCTTAATTGGTAAAGTCCTCCCGGTTTCCGGAACAGTGAAGTGGGCAAAGAACGTCAAGATTGGTTACCTCGACCAGTACGTTGATATTCCACACGGGATGACGTTAATTGACTTCTTACACACCGCCTTTGCGGATTTATATGCGATCAATGACCGGATGAATAAGCTGTATGAAGAATATGCTTCTAATATGGATGACAAGTTATTAACCAAGGCCGGTCGTCTCCAGGAAGAGCTAGATGCCCATAACTTCTACGATATTGAAACCGAAGTGGAGCGGGTCATGAATGGTTTAGGTCTTACAGAAATCGGTAAGGACCACGTTGTCTCAGAAATGAGTGGTGGACAGCGTTCTAAGATTATTTTGGCCAAAATGCTGTTGGAAAATCCAGACGTTATACTACTTGATGAAGCGACCAACTACATGGATACGGCACAAATTGAATGGTTAATCGACTACCTAAATGACTTTGACGGCGCCGCAATGATTATTTCCCACGATTACGATTTCTTGGAACAGGTCACAAACACGATCTGTGATGTTGCTTTTGGTAAGATCACCAAGTACCGTGGCAGCTTTGAGCAAGCAATGCGGCAAAAGGAAGAACGGAAGGAAACTCAGGAACGGGAGTACGAGAAACAACAAGTCGTGATCGAAAAGGCCGAACGCTTCATTAGAAAGAACAAGGCGGGATCGAAGTCGACAATGGCGAAGTCACGGGAAAAGATGCTTGCGCGGATGAAGCGGATTGACCCACCTTCGGATAACTTAAAGGCGACCTTCCATTTTCCATACGAAAATACAGGTTCTGCCAATGCCTTGCGGGTTGAAAACCTCTCTGTCGGCTATGGTCACCCGTTGCTGAAGCCGGTCACCTTTTCCATGACGATGGGGGAGAAGTTGCTATTCACCGGATTTAACGGGGTTGGTAAATCAACGCTGATTAAGTCAATCCTCAAGAAAATTCCCGCACTAGGCGGGACGGCGACCTTCTCCCCATCTGCCCGGGTGAACTACTTTGACCAGGACCTGGAATGGGATGATCCTTCATTAACGCCATTGCAGACCATCCAAAACATGTTCCCCACCATGCAACCAAAGACGATCCGCCGGAAGTTAGCCCAAGCTGGGATTAATGCGGCGAACACTGCCAAGCCCCTGCACCTTCTTTCTGGTGGTGAGCAAACAAAGGTTAAACTAGCGATTTTGGAACTGACTCCCTGCAACTTCCTGATCATGGACGAACCGACGAACCACCTTGATGATGAAACTAAAGATGGTTTGAAGGATGCCCTCCAGGAATTCCCTGGGAACCTCATTCTGGTTAGTCACGAAGAGAGTTTCTATAATGGGTGGTTAGATAAGATCTTGAATGTTGAGAAGCTAAGCCTGAAATAGTGAAGGTGATCAAAGTGAAAAAAGAAACAAAAGTGATTATTGCGAGTGTCCTTGCAGCATTGCTAGTAATCTTTGGAATTTGCGCGGCAACCATTCACCAGTCGCCACTATCGGGAATGCCACGAGAGACACACTCCTCTGATATTAGTACGAGCGAATTTATTAAGCAGGTGGCACCCGCTGCACAACGTGAACAGAAGCGTTACCAAATTCCCGCCAGCATTACGATTGCGCAGGCGGGCCTGGAATCGGAATGGGGACGCTCCAAGCTCGGGTACAAGTACAACAACCTCTTTGGGATGAAAGCAACGAAGGGGGATGAACGGGTCCGGATGTACACGATCGAGAATATCAATGGTCGCAAACGTTACATTCCTGCTTACTTTACTGTTTACGAAAGCTGGGCGGATTCCATTGACGCCCATACAGACCTGATCGTCAACGGTACCCGCGATGACCATGCCCGTTTCCAAAGTGTCCGTACCGGTACGGATTATGAAAAGGCAGCACGTGAATTGCAACGGCATGGGTACGCCACTGATCCCGATTATGCTAACAAACTGATTTACGCAATTAAGAAGTTTAACCTAAACCGTTATGATCAATAAGATAATAAAAGGCTGGATTACCGTGATGGCAATCCAGCCTTTTATTGATTCTCCGTAATAGAGAAGCCAAATAGTACTTAACTTTTTGAACACTTTGTATTGTAACGTATTTATAGTAAAAAATGAAGTAAGTTTGATATTTCCTAACTTTTATTAGTTTGTCTCTGCTTGGTTAACGCTGACCCGACCACGACGGAAGAAGTGGACGAGGAGACCAACCACGAGGCCGACTAATGCGGGAACTACCCAGGAGAGTCCCATGCTTGCTAGCGGTAATGTGCTCCGAACCCCGGCAACCCAGAGGCCAAAGGAACTTTGGGAAACAACTGATGGGAAGGCCACGACCATATCACCAAGCGCGGGAACGACGGTCATCAAGACAACGAAGAAGTAAACGACCCCGTCACGTTTGAAGAGTGGTGATGAGACTGATAACAGGATCAGAACCATGGCCAATGGGTATAAGAACATAAGCATTGGCGTTGACCAAGCGATGATTTGGTCAAGCCCAAAGTTAGCAGTCAGGAATGATGCTAGGCAGGAGAGGGCTAACCAAGCGTGGTAAGAAACCTTTGGGAAGTGCTTGTGGAAGTCTTGGGCAAAGGCTGCTACTAAACCAACGGCGGTCGTTAAGCAGGTAACAGTTAATAAGAATGCTAAGACAACTTGACCAAATGCACCAGCATAGTAATTAACTAATTGGTTGAAGGCCACTCCACCATCGGCAGAGACCTTAAAGCGACCTAATGACATTGCACCAAGAACGATCAAGAGTAAGTAGATGAACGCAACGGCACCCATCGCCAGTAAACCAGACTTGGTAACAACCTTCGAAACCGCTCCGGGGCGCTTAACGCCCATTGAACGAATTGCGGTGACAACAGTGACCCCAAAGGCTAAACCAGCCAGGGCATCCATGGTGTTGTAACCTTCTAAGAAACCATTAGTGACTGCGGAACTTGCGTAAGCGTGAGTAACTGGTGCAGTTGCTGGGTTCCCCATTGGACTAGCAAAAGCAACGACAAACACTAAGAATAACAGGGCTAAGAAAACAGGGTTCAAAACCTTACCAACGTTGGCCAGGATGTTGTTCTGGTGGTAAGAGAAGGCAAAGGCTAGTCCGAAGAAGACTGCGGAGAAAAGCAACAGGGCCCAACCTTGCGCAGCTTTTGGTAAGAACGGTGCCACCCCAACAGTAAATGATACCGTGGCAGTACGCGGGGTTCCGAAGAGGGGACCGATGGTTGCGTGAATCAAAACCATGAAGACCAGGGCAAAGCCAACACCGAGGGGACGACCGATATCATAAACCCCTTCCGCACGGGTGACCGCAACGGCAAGGACAGACAGTAGCGGTAAGAGAACCCCGGTAACACAGAAACCAACGGCAGCGGGGCCCCAGTGAGCACCAGCCAATTGTCCCAAGTGGAGTGGGAAAATCAGGTTCCCGGCACCAAAGAACAATCCAAATAGTAGTGATGCGACGACAAGGTATTGTCGGAATGACAATTTCTTCTTTGTAAGATCCTGCATAATTTCTTCCTCCTAAATGATAATTAGAATAAATGCACTTAGTCGATCCCAACAAAAAAGTCCCTTAGCCAAATTACTTTGACTAAGGGACGCTTGAGCGTGGTACCACCCTATTTTCGCGTTAACATTGCTGCTAACACCTTGCACGTACGGCCAACTGGCGATACGCAGACGCGATAATGGGCGTTTACCATTGAATCTTACTAGGGTTAAGATTCAAGCTCGAAAGTGATTTTCTGTTAAGCAGGGAACTATCTCCTTTCACCAACCGAGACTCGCTAAAAGTTATCACTTAACGTACTCTTCTTTCTCATTGCGATCGAATAATTAAATTTGATGATTCTTATTCTAATGAGTTTTTAATAAAAGTCAACACTTTTTTAGAAAAAACTCAAATATTATTATTCTTCGCCACTCGCTGCGTATGCTGGATCACCGTTTAACGCCCGGCCAATTGCCCGTTCCACCATGGTATTAGCGGAGGTATTGGCAATTGCTAACGGCTTATCATACCGTTTAGCATGGTGGTTAGCTAACTGACTAATCCGGTGGTGGATCTTATCGATGCAGACGATGACAAAGTCGGCTTCCCGGATTGCCCGTTTGATCTTACTTGAGGAAACATTATCTTCCATTGAGGCATCAAGGCCATGGTAGACACCGTGGTGCTGGTCGACAACGCTCTTGAGTTCTTTGACTTGTTTCTTATCGCCAGTGATTACCAGGACGATTCGTTGCTTCAGGTCATAATCGAGCTTTTGAGCGTAGTCATGGCGGGGATGCTCGACTTTCTTGGTCTGCTTTGGTTTAGCAGGTTGTTTGGTAGTATCGAAGTCCTGCTTCTCATGGATCCACCGAATAGAACCATTCTGGGTATCTGCTAAACCATTCCCATGGTCAACGTAGGCGTAGTCAATTACCATGCCGGGCTTCAGAGTACGGCCAGGGTACTTGAAGGGGTCAATTACAACGGTATTGGCGGCATTCTCATCCAGGATGGAATTTCCTTTCATGGTAGAGCTGATTTGCAGAACGTCTGAACCAGGGACTGTTGCCAAAGTGGCGTATTCCAGAACGTCAATTTTTGTGGGCTCATAGTCATCAAGGTGCTGGCTGGTTACCCGCCGAATAACTGGCAAGCCACGGACCGTTTGCGTTGGATCCAGTTGCACGATGTCACCATCGTCAATTGGAAAGTGGAGACTATGGAGCAACGCTTCGTTGTAGTAACGGTGGTTGATCTCCGCCCCGCTTAACTTCCGGTGAACCACGTAAAGGTCGTCAGCTGCTAACCGTTCTTCTTGCGAAATTTCTTGTGGTGTGGTAACTGGCTCCGCTGAAGCTACTGGCTTCGCCTTTTTTGCTGGCGTTGTTTCGGGGCCAGTAAAGAGCGATTGGTTGCTGCTTTGTTGACGGTGTGGTTGCTGATGGACGTGCGGGTGTCGTTGCCGCTGGACAAAGTGGTGGGCAACCGGCTGTTCATCGTTATGGTCATAGTGATTGAGAATATGGATAATCGTGTTGAGACTCTTCAATGTCGTGTGAAGGCTTGCCTGGTCACTGCCAGTACCTTCTAACAGTTGAATGAGCTCTTGCCGATAATCATAAAGAGCCATTTTAGTCATTCCTTTCAAGTGCATACTAATTTAATCATACCAATAAGTGCCCACTATGTCAGGAAAAACGCCCCCTGGTACGGTATAATAATGACGAATTGACAAGAAGGAATGATAAAGATGGCTCAACAACTAATTAAAGTTTTTTCCCACAATGATCTTGATGGCTTTGGTGCTCCATTGTTGCTGAAGGCCGTGCAACCAACGATGTTCGCTAACGTGGAAATCAGCATGACCAACTGTGGTGCAGGGCGGATCGATGAAGAGTTTGCTAAGTGGCTAACCACGTCCGAAGCATCTCAAGCCACAGATGTTTACATTATGGATATGACGCCGGATAGTGACTATACTTTCCAATAATTAAATAGCAACTTTGCAAACCACTGGCTCGTCTTTGACCACCATGAGAGTGAAGCCGAGTTGCGGAATAAGTACGCAGCAAATAGCATTACGCCCGCCAACCCTGAGATTGCTCCTAGTGCCACCAGTTTGGTATGGGATTGGTTGAAAAACCAAGACCACTTTGCTGATTTACCTGAGCAACGGCAACATGATTTAGCATACTTAGTGGAATTAATTCGGGCCTACGATACCTGGGATTGGCAAAATGATCCCGATATGACGGACCAGGAGCGGCAGGATGCCGATAACTTTGATCAATTATTCTGGTTCTACCCATTACAAGATTCAGCCGCGTTTGTTGAGAACGTTCTGGCAACTGACTGGCAAACGTACGCGGCACAAAACAGTCTGCTGATTAAGACCCTTAATGAACGGCGGGCTAAGTACTTGAAGAGCCACCTGAAGGACACGTTAGTTACCAAGGTCGACGGTCACACATTTGGGGTGGTTTACGCCAGTGACTATAAGTCGGAAATCGCCCATGAATTGTTGAAGGAGCACCCGGATGCTGAAGCGGCATTAGTGGTTAGTCCGGTGAGTGTATCGTTACGTTCCAATGGCAAATTGGATGTCGCTAAATTTGCGGAAGAGTACTTCAATGGTGGCGGCCATGCCGATGCGGCGGGTGGTCGTTTGACCGTGAACCCGGTGAAAGTCGGTGAACAAGCCGTTGTGGATGATCTGATTCAGGCCATTAAAAACCATCAAGAAAGTAACCAGACGAGTGATCAGGGAACATTAGCAGATGATATTGACCCTGAATTAGCAGAGAAAATGCGTAATTTATTTAAGTAAAACAAAGTCCCCGAACATCTAGTAAGACGTTCGGGGGCAATTTTAGTTTGAGGATGAATTGAAGGTTGTACTAGAGTGAAGTTGAGGTGTGAGCAGTAGCTGATTGGACATTCACACCGATAAATCGGGTGTGACTATCCTAATCAGCCTTGCAGGGGCTCACAGACGAAAACAAGTTTTCTGGTTCGCTCCCTCGCCGGGACTTCTACTGCAACATAGTCGAAATGTGCTCGGCCTAAGCTCTCCTAATGCAGCTGAGTCGAAATGTGCTCGCGGATTCTAATGCAACTGAGTCGAAATGTGCTCGCCGCTTCTACTGCAACATAGTCAAAACGTGCTCGGCCTAAGCCCTTAGTGTCTAGCTACGTAAGGATACTTGATGCGCTTCGCACCTCAAGCACCTTACTAGGCTAGCCATACAGGGCTTTTAACGGCCTCGCACTCTATCTCATCCTATGCTGATCCATCCGCTTAACCGCGTACAGAATTGGCAAACCAACCACGACAATCCCGATGAACAGGACAACTCCAGCCGGGTCATTCAAAATTTCACTAATCAATACGAAGACCCCACCGGCAATCGCAATCAATGGTACCCATGGATAAAGCGGGGTACTAAATGGCCGTGGTCCTTGATTACGCCGCCGCAGAATAAAGATTCCGAAGAAGGCTAGTAAGTAGAAGCAGTAAACCGTGAAGACACACAGGTCCGAAAGGTGATCTGGGTCAAAGAAGAACATCATCACCGTTGCCAAAGCCACGATGAATAGGGTAGCAACGACTGGCGACTTCCCTTTAGGAGTAACGTACGACAGGAACCGCGAAAATGGTAAGTCACCACGCCGCGCCATTGCGTACACAATCCGTGGGAAGGTAATCATTTTACCGTTAAGGGTCCCCATCATCGAGATGATAATACCAGCCGAAAGTAGCTTTCCACCGATATTACCGAAAGCCTTAACGGCGAGGTAAGCAGTTGCGTTTTCGCCCAGCCGATGAATTTGGTTAGCAGGCAAGAATTTAAGGATCCCAATTGTAATCAACGTATAGATAACCAGAACTGCTGTAATCCCAATCACAATGGCCTTGGGTAACAGCTTTTGTGGGTTCTTCATTTCACCACCAAGGTTGGCAATTAAAATCCAGCCATCGTAACCGAAGAGGGTGGCTAACACGGCAACCCCGAAACCACCCGTGGCGTGTTGGACTTCGGTCACGGTTTGACCAAAGGCGTGTTGATTACCCCAGAACAAACCGAAGATGATAATAGCTGCAATCGGAATCATCTTACCAGCAGTGGTAATGATGGCGAAGATCGCCCCGACCTTGTTTTCTAATAAGTTCATAATTCCGATGGCCAGCACAGTGATCACTGCTAACGGGATCCGCCATTCGGTACCCAGGCCAAAGAAGTTTGCCATCAGGATACTCATGAAACCAGCGACCGAAGCAATGATAGCTGGGCCGTAAACAATCACCTGCATCCAGCCGGCCAAGAAGCCGAGTAGGCGACCATAAATATTTTCAATGTAAACGTAGAGACCACCAGTGTAGGGCATTTGCGAACCAATTTCGGCGACCGTTAAACCACCGGTTAAGGTGATCACCCCACCAAACACCCAGGCCGCAATGGCGAGTGTTGACGTACCGGCACTATCTAAGACCGATCCTTGTTTGAAAAAGATTCCAGAACCGATAATCGTCCCCACGACAATCGAAATTGCCGACCAGAAGCCCAGCGACCGTTTTAAATCTTCTTTAGGTTGCGTATTCATCCTCATTCCTCCATTCAAATTTGGCATAAGAAAAAGCCGGATCCACTGTTAACCAAATGGTGTTCGTTGCCAAATGATTAAGTGAACCCGGCTTCTTATTAAACCGTTTTATAAGTACACTAAAACCACTCAGCCTCGGATAGAGCTAGAGGCTGAGGAAGAAGATTGTTGATTAAAGTTTAAGTTAAAAGTTAACATCATAAATCTCCTCCTAGGTACTTACTTGATTGTAAATTAGAATATCATTAGAAAAGTTAAAATGCAACTACTTTTTGCAAATTAATTAATCTTCAAGAGGTCACTTGGTTGGTGCAACGGGAAGTCTGCGTCCGCAATATTTTGGGGCTGGGATGAACCGTACAGGGCTCCAGCGCACTTAATACCGGCATTGTGAGCCGCCTTCAGGTCATTAATCGTGTCACCAACATAGACTGATGATTCTGGACTAGCATCTAGCTTTTTCATTGCCAGCAAAATAGGGTCTGGATCAGGCTTGTGCTTGCTGGTTTGGTCTTCAGTTACTACGGCATCAAACCAGTTTGACCAATCCCACACATTGGCGAAGTGGTGATCATAAGCATCCTGATTTTTGGATGTGGCAATGGCGATGTGAGTGTCGGGACGGGTGGCTAATTCCTTGAGGGTAGAAACGACGCCATCAAATACTTTGACTTGGTCTTCACGGGAAAAGGCTAATTTACCCCATTCATCAACCATTTCTGGAATATCTTCATCACGAATGCCTGCCAGCCGTAGGGAGTCAGCACCGGTAATTCCGAAGAGCTTTTTCTTCATCGGTTCCACTTGATCTGCTGGCACGTGGTAACCATGCTTTTCCATGATTTCAATCATGGCTGGCATATACATATCGTAGGTGTCAATGAGGGTTCCGTCGATGTCAAAAATGAAATTGGTAATTTGATGTTCCATTACTTTAACCTCGCAATCATAAGTCTCGTGTATATTTTATAAGAATTGGTCTACAAATGCGAGCCAAGTTCATCAGAAAAAAGCATTGACGAATATTATGATATTATATAGCATATAATATGCGATGAGAAATGGAGTGATGATATGAAAATCCAAATTACCGCGGATCTTTTGGATGGGATGGTCCTTGCTCTGCTAGAACAGAATGACCACTATGGTTACGAACTGACGCAGCAGATTCAGCAAGTGGTTGATATTTCAGAGTCCACCATGTATCCAGTGCTTCGCCGCTTGAAAAAGGATGGCTTTTTAACGACTTACGACCAGCCTTATCAGGGACGCAACCGTCGATACTATCAGATCACGGAGACGGGACGCCAAGATTTAGCAAACATTCGTCGCTTGTGGAAAAACTATAAATTAAAACTAGACTCGCTCTTAAATCAACAGGGAGAGGAGAATGAACAATGAATGCACGCGAAAAGTATATTGCAGAACTAGCAACATATTTAGGGTCGCTCACTCAAGCTGACCGGGATGATGCCCTCGAATTTTACGATGAGTATATTGCGGATGCTCAGCTAACGACGATCGCAGCGATCGAAGAAAAGTTGGGCACCGCAAAACAATTGAGTCACCAAATATTGGCTGATTATTCAATTAAGACGAACGAACAATCAGCGGCCAACGGCAAGCCTGCAAGTCCCCACGCTAACTGGCGGGTCTTTTGGTGGGTAGTACTCGCCATTATTAGTTCGCCCTTCCTTTTTGGTGTCGGGATTGCTGCGCTAGTACTACTGATAACAGTCGCTGCGGTGGCCTTTGGACTAGTGGTGGGCCTCCTCGGTTGCTTTGTTGGCTTAGCCGTAGCCGCGGGAACTACCCTATATACCGGAGTTAGCTTGTTGAGTGCTCAGCCATTTGTCGGTCTCTTTTATGGGGGCCTTGGACTAAGCTTGATTGGGCTCTTCCTTATTTGCTTGCCACTGTTGTATTGGATTGTTCGCTGGCTCAGTCAACAAGTTGCCAACCTGGCGAAGTTCTTATACCGGAAACTACAAGAACGGAGGAATAAGCAATGAAAAAGTTACTTAAAATCGGCGTTGTGGTTCTTGTACTGGGCCTGATCGCCCTGGGGATTGGTTTTATTAACCACGGCAACAAGAACGTCACGTTTTATGGTTCACGGCCACAGGTTTCTTCAAAAGCGAGTTCGCGAACGGTTAAGGTTAACCGGAAATTTAACCAGGTGGATGTTGATGTATCCACGGCGAATGTTACCGTTACGCGGGGGAATAAATTTCAGATCATTTACCGTGGTAAGAATGCACCACAAATTGATGTAAAAAATGGTCGCGCCACGATCCGTCAAACAGGTGGTAACAGTAATGGTTTCAAATTGTCATCCAGCGAGTCCTACGGTGCAGATACGGTCACAATTGTTTTACCAGCTGGCTCCCAATTAGCAGGGAAAATCCATGTCAGTGAGGGTGACCTGGTTGTTAATAAGACATCGCTAAAGCAATTAACGGCTGCAGTAGAAGAGGGGGACGTTCGTTTAATGAACGTCGTCGCTGATGGCGGCAAGATCACCTTGAATGAAGGTGACTTTACGGCTCATCAGCTGACGGTCAACCACCACTTCAAAGTTGCTAATGATGAAGGTGATAACACTGTTCAGGGAGTTTCAGCAGATGGTTATTACTTACAGACTGATGAAGGTGATAACACACTTTTCCACCATGAAGAAGATGGGGATGACTCGTCGGTATTGCAAAAGAATAGTCACGCAACAAACGTGCTGACCTTGATCACTAGTGAAGGCGATAATAGTATCCACTATTAAAATACGCCCAAGCAGGAGTTCCTGTTTGGACGTATTTTCATTACTTGTTAAATGTGCCGGCTTCGACCTGACGAATGAAATCGGCCAGGTGCTTGTAGTAAACATCAGGGTTATCAACCATGTGGTGGTGACCACCGTTTGGCGTCGTGACTAGTTTAGAGTTTGGAATCAGTTGGTCCATCTTCTTAGCGGTGTCCAGGGGCATCGTCTCGTGTTCGCCAAATGTTAAGAGGGTTGGAACCTTGATCTTATGCAGTTGATCACGGAAGTGCCAGCTCTTGAGCTTCCCAGTGATGACAAATTCATTATCACCTTGGAAAACGTGGTAAACAGCGTCGCCGCCTAAGTCCTTCAGGTGTTCCAACTTAGAAGGTTGTTTCCGGTCGACGTATTCTTTGTTCATGACTTCGACGTATTGTTGGTACTTTGGATTGCTGTAATCATTCCGTTGTTCGCAATCCTGCATGAAGGCCACTGCTTCGGGCGATAACGTCTTTTCACGTAAAGCGTTCACGTGGTCCACGTACTCATCGATTTCATCAACCATTGATGAAATGATGGCCCCCTTCAAGTGTTGACCATATTTAACAGCGTATTCTTGAACCAGCAGGCCACCCCAGCTTTGGCCAATTAAATACATATTATCGAGGCCCAGCTTCTGACGCACTTCTTCAACTTCATCAAGAAAGTAATCATAGGTAAGGTACTTATCTGCGATTGCAGGGTCAGAATAGTCGGGTTGGTCTGAATACAGGGAACCCAGTTGGTCGTACATGGTAACCTGGACGTTCAGCCCTTGCTTCTTAAGCTGATCGGCAGCGTCTTCCCAGTACTCGTGATTGCCACCAGGACCACCGTGTAATGCCAACAAGTGGATATCCCCTTCACCCTGCGTGTTGGTCCAGAGGTGGTAGCCATTATCCAATGTTAAAATTTTTGTTCCAGTTTTCATCTAATCAATCTCCTCATTAACGAAAATGATAAACACATAATAATAAGTTTAGCGCATTTTAATCACAATTGCGAAAATTATGCATGATGAGGAATATTAGACTTTTAATAAGTAAGAGAAAAGCAGACCCGAAGATCCACTTACTGAGTGGGGTTAGGAGTCTGCTTTTTACCTGTTATTTAATTGTTAGTTGGGCGTCATTCACATCAAGTGTATATTTAACCGCTTCGTTACCCCGGAGTGTGAACTCATAGTCGGTCCCGTAGACAATCAGGGCTAAACGATGCCCCTTTGCCAACCGGTGGAAGATCGGTTGCAATTCAAATGACACGGTCACCATTTGGTTAGGCGCTAATTCATCCACCTGAGCGGCACTATGCCGGTTTTGTAAATTAATGTGTCCGCTGGAAATTACCTTAGCTTTAGTCGTCTTCTTTTGCTGCTTGAATTCCCGGAGATCATCAGTTGCCCAGTGGAATCCTAACTGGAGGCCACCACGATTAATGAGGACTGGTGACGTAGTGAGCCGCTTGGCGTCACCTAAATCAACCAGTTCTGCGGACAATAAGCCGTGGTCCAACGAAGAGGCCACCTTGATAGTTAACGTTGGGGTTCCCCGTAGTAACAGTTCTTGAGATGCCGGTGCTGAGGTAAAGTGCCGGCTGAATTGGCCATCATCCTTCAGCAATGCCCGTTGCCACTGGGCTGGCGACTGGCACCAAGCCTTGTACTGATCAGTTGGTTGCTGGTCATCAAATGACAGCGAATCTTGGTTAGCCAGTGGCTTATCCGTAAGCTGTTTCCCGCTTAAGTACCATTGTTGAGCTTGGTTCGTCCAGTGGTCGTAGGCTGTCCACTTTTCTGCACTGACGTTGTCCTGGACCAGGACGTTTGGCAATAGTTGGTCTGCATTATTATCCAATCCCCATAGCTTATTAGCTAACCACAGGTTGACCATCTCGGAAAAGTCTAGTGATTGAAAGGCGTTGATGTAGATGTGTTGACCCTGGTGAAGGACCAGCTTACTAGTGACGGGCAATTTCTGCAGGGCATCATATAATGCCTTAACATTACTTGGCTTAACGTTCGTGTCGTTCAGACCATGGACCATCATCACTGCACACTTGATGCCGGCAAAGTTCTTGCGGTAATTTCGGGCATCCCAAAAGGCATTGTAATTCCCAGTAGCCCGGTCCATTGCCTTAGCCATTTGTTGGGCATACTTTTGGTAGGTAGCTTCAATCCGCTTGTAGTCGGCGGGACGCTTAGTTCTGGAGAATGTTTCGTCCGCCAACGTATCAGCATCTTCTCCTTGAAAACCACCGGCAGCGCGGACTAAACCATTTTCACGGTAGTAGTCATACCATGAGGAAATGGCTGCTTCGGAGATGATTGCTTTTAGTCCAGCAACGCCGGTTGTAGCGACTGCGGTTGACAGGGTTCCTAAGTATGAACGGCCCGTCATGGCGACATTGCCGTTGCACCACCATGCATCGATTTCAATCCCGCTGTGACGGTCAGTAAAGGCACGCCGGTCACCATGGAGCCATTCAACGACGGCCTTCATGGAGTCGGTTTGTTCTGGTGATCCACAGGTCTGCAGACCATCAGAGTCTTTAGTGCCAATTCCTGCCGCATAGACGATGGCGTAACCCCGCACTGCTAAGTAGTTATTTAAGGTGTAGGCCGGAGTAGTTGCAAAACTTTCCGTGGCTTCTTTAGCGTGCCCGGCAACCAGCTGGTGCTTGCTTTTAGTTGGAAAGGTCATTTCTGCTGGTGCTTGGTAGTGAGGATCCTTATGGGTGAGCGGATGGTTGACGTGGTGAGTTGAGATGTCACCCCATTCGTCGTTCGTTCCCTGGTTATATGGGCTGGCAGTAAAGACAGCGGGCACCTTTAAGCCCTGTTCAGTGTCCATCGGCCGCATAATTTCGGCTTTTACGAGGTCGGCATGTCCGTCGAAGTCGGTGTCCAAGTCGGTTTCAATATAGACAACTTCACGGATGAACTTAGCCGGGTCAAAGCAGGCGATTGGTTTGCCATTGAAAAACAATGGTTTCTGGTCGGCTGGCAGGTCATAAGTCCATGCTAAAAAACCTTCACTAGTTAACTGGTCAAGGTAGATTTGGCCATTCTTATTACGGGTGTTAAGAAGTAAGTAGAAAGCATCAATAACGTCCGCAGTTGTCCAGGACGTATGTTGACGATAAGGCAAGCCAATCTGGGCCCAGTCCATGAATGGTTGGTCTAAGTGAAAGTCAACGGCTGGCTCGTATTGTAACAGCTGAAAGGCGACCCGGTAGAAAATATCGGTTGTAAGGGGCTCGTCATCAGCTAGCCAATCATCGACCGCCTGATCTGGTGTTGCCAGCAGGTCGTGAAGCCATTGACGAATAGCAATTGGCTCCTGGCTAGCCGTGTTGACACGGGTAAGGAATGTTAACCACATTTGGTTGGGGTCAAGCTCGTCGGCCTCGTTGTCTTTCAGTAAGTGGAGTTGCTGTAATTCTTTAATTTGTTGGTCAGTATCTGTTTGGCAAATGCTAAATTGATGAATATGCACGGAAATCACCTCATTGCTTTAATACCTTAATTATCGCACTGATTGCAGGTAAGGGAAAATGTCATCCAATCGTCACCTATTTGCGACAAAATCAGGGTATAATTTAGCTTGCATGAATTCGACTAGTTGAGGAAAAACAAATGGGGAAGAATATACTAGAATTTCGTCACGTTGGGAAGAAATACGATGACAACGTGGTCTTAAAAGACATCAGTTTCGATATTGAAGCGGGTAAATTTTATACTTTGCTGGGTCCATCTGGATCGGGGAAAACTACGATTTTGCGGATTATTGCTGGCATTGATGATGCCACTAGTGGTGATGTTTATTTTGATCGACAACGAATTAATGACGTGCCAGCTAACACTCGCCAGGTCAATACGGTATTCCAGGATTATGCCCTGTTCCCGCATATGAATGTGGCCGAGAACGTCGCTTTTGGACTGCAGATCAAGGGTGTTGATAAGAAAACCATTCAAGAACGTGTTCACCAGGCCCTCCACATGGTTCGCCTGGACGGCTATGAGGAACGTGAAATCACCGCGATGTCTGGTGGTCAGCGGCAGCGGGTCGCAATTGCCCGGGCGATCGTGAACCGGCCCAAGGTACTGCTATTGGACGAAGCTTTGTCCGCACTAGACCACAAGCTGCGGGTTGATATGCAGACTGAATTGCGGCAATTACAGCGGCAATTAGGGATCACCTTCATCTTTGTCACCCATGACCAGGAAGAAGCACTGGCCATGTCTGACCAGATCATGATCATTAACGATGGTAAAATCCAACAGACGGGGACCCCGGTCGATATCTACGACGAACCGCTCAACCATTTTGTGGCGGACTTCATTGGCGAAAGCAACATTGTTCCCGCGGTAATGAAGGCGGACTACCTCGTTAACATTAACGGTCAGGACTTTGAGTGTGTCGATGCGGGGATGAAGGCCAACGAGCGGGTGGAAGTGGTTCTCCGTCCTGAAGACTTGGACATCACTACACCGGACAGGGGGAAATTAGTCGCTACGGTGGACACCCAGCTTTTTCGTGGCGTTGACTACCAAATCACTGCCCATGACCTCCGTAATCATGAATGGAAGATCAACTCGATCCATAAGACGACGGTCGGGCAACAGGTTGGCCTGACATTTGATCCCGAAGACATCCACGTGATGCGGTACAACGAAAGTGAAGCTGACTTTGATGCCCGGCTGGACAGCTATGAGGAGGAAGAATAATGCGCCAAAAAGCAGTTTTTATTGTTCCTTACGCCTTGTGGATTGTGCTCTTTGTGATCGCGCCGCTTGTCCTGATCCTTTACCAGTCCTTTTTCAACATTGATGGGCAGTTCACCTTTAATAACTACCTGACTTATTTAACGTCCAGTGTGTATCTTAAAATGACGGTTGCCTCTGTGTGGTACGCGTTTTTGATCACGGTAGTCACCCTGGTGATTTCGTACCCCACGGCATACGTCCTGATTCACTTACGGAATAAGCAATTCTGGTTGTTACTGGTGATCCTGCCGACCTGGATCAACCTATTGCTAAAGACATACGCCTTCATTGGCTTATTTTCACGCAATGGTTCAATTAATAACTTTTTACGGTTTGTGGGGTTAGGTACCCACCAATTGCTCTTTACGGACGCGAGCTTTATGTTCGTGGCGGCCTATATTGAAATACCTTTTATGGTGCTGCCAATTTTCAATGCATTGGCGGAAATTAACCCTTCATTGATCAATGCCAGTAAGGATTTAGGGGCAACTTCTTGGCAGACTTTTCGGGCCATCATCTGGCCGTTGTCGTTGCCGGGGGTTAAGGCTGGTATTCAAGCAGTCTTTATTCCATCCCTGTCCCTCTTTATGATTACCCGCTTGATCGGTGGCAACCGTGTTATCACCCTCGGGACCGCGATTGAAGAGCACTTCCTTACTACCCAGAACTGGGGGATGGGGTCCACGATCGGGGTTATTTTGATCATTGCCATGTTTATCGTGATGTTCATCACCGGGGATACTCGCCAGAAGGGAGGGCGCCACTAATGAAAAAGCACTCGCTCAAATGGAGCACGATCTACTTAGCCTTTGTGTTCATCATTCTGTACGCTCCCATTCTGTATCTCGTGATCTACTCCTTTAGTGCCGGTAAGACGATGGAATCGTTCCATGGCTTCTCTTTCCAACACTACTTGGACCTGTTCGCTGACACCCGGATGATCACGATTGTTATTAATACCCTGTTAGTAGCACTACTGGCATCTTTGCTGGCAACAATCATCGGGACGCTAGGTGCACTAGCTATCAAGGATAGTCACGGTAAATGGCGGAATAGTTTACTATCACTGAATAATGTCTTGATGGTTTCACCAGATGTCATTATCGGGGCCAGCTTTCTGATTTTCTTCACTGTTTTAGGGGTTCGACTGGGATTCATCTCAGTTCTCCTTTCACATATTGCCTTCTCAATTCCAATCGTGGTCCTGATGGTTTTGCCAAAGTTGAATGAATTATCCCCAACGCTGGTGGACGCTGCTTATGACCTTGGTGCGTCCCGGTGGCAAGCCCTGACGCGGGTTATTTTACCGGCGATCGGACCGGGTATCATGGCTGGATACTTTATGGCCTTTACCTATTCGTTGGATGACTTTGCGGTCACCTTCTTTGTTACCGGGAATGGTTTCTCAACCTTATCCGTTGAAATCTACTCCCGGGCCCGGCAGGGGGTTAACCTGGAGATCAATGCCCTGTCCACCTTAATGTTCATTGCATCCCTTTTACTAGTGATCGGTTACTACTTCATCAGTCAGCATGCTGGTCGCCGGCACCGCTTGGTAACGGTTAAGGAGGGTGATGCTCAATGAAAAAACTCTTATCTGTTTTCGTGGGTATCCTAGCCCTGTGCCTCCTGTTAGCAATTGGCGACTACGCAATGAACCGCCAAACGACCGGCGGTGGGAGTCACACCTTAACCGTCTACAATTGGGGTGACTACATTGATCCGGCACTGATCAAAAAGTTTGAACGGCAGAGTGGTTACCATGTTGACTATGAAACATTCGATAGTAACGAATCGATGTTGACGAAGATTCGCCAGGGTGGGACCAACTATGATGTGGTGGTCCCCAGTGAATATACTGTGCAACGAATGAAGAAGGAACATTTACTAGCCCCGTTGGACCACCGGAAGATTCCCAATCTGAAGTACATTGATCCGCAGTTTTTGCACCGTGACTTTGACCCCAGCAATCGTTACTCAGTCCCGTACTTCTGGGGAACGCTCGGGATCGTCTACAATGATCAGAAAGTGGCTGGCAACCAGGTTGCCCACTGGGAACAACTGTGGAGCCCACAACTGCGTAATAATGTCATGCTGATTGACAGTGCCCGTGACGTGTTTGCGGTGGCACTGATTACGCAGGGTAAATCGGTTAATACCACGAATTACCAGCAATTGAAGCAGGCGCAAAGCCATTTGAAACAATTGACGCCCAATGTGAAAGCAATTGTGGCCGACGAGATGAAAATGTACATGGAACAGGGGGAGGCCGCTGTTGGCATTACTTATTCGGGGGATGCTCGCGAAATGATGTCCGTTAACCACCACTTGCACTATGTTGTGCCGACGGAGGGGAGTAACATCTGGTTTGATAATCTGGTCATTCCACGGACGGCAAAGAATAAGCAGGGCGCTTACCAGTTTATTAACTTTATGCTGAAGCCGGAGAATGCGGCGCAGAACGCTCGTTATGTTGGCTATGCGACCCCAAATTGGAAGGCAAAGCAGGAATTGCCGAAGAAGATTACGGATGATCAGGCATTTTACCCGCCACGGCAGACGATGCGCCATTTGCAGACGTATCATGATTTGTCGTTGAAGACTTTGGGCGTTTATAATGATTTGTTTTTGGAGTTTAAGATGTTTGTAAAATGAGAGTGCGAGCCAGCAAAGAGCTTGCGGAAGGCTAGCAATTTCTCCTGACGAAGGCGTTGCACGCCTAGGAAGGAGTTTGCTAGCTCTAGCAAGCTCCTGGCGAGCACATTTAGACTCAGTTGCATTAGAACTCCCGACAAACGGCGACTTGTCGTCGGCGGAGGAGTGCGTTAGCT
>CALVFC010000003.1 GCA_944326735.1 uncultured Limosilactobacillus sp.
ATGTCCTTTCGTCATAATGAAGAACTGGCACCTAACGTTAAATTAGAAAAAGAACCATTCATCACCATCATGATTCCTGCCCATAATGAGGAAGTTGTGATTCAAGATACTCTTGAATACCTCCTGAATGAGCTTAACTACCATAACTACGAAATCTTAGTAATGGATGATGGCAGTACCGACCGTACACCCACCATTCTCAAACAAATGCAGGACCAGTATCCACGTCTCCGGGTAATCCAGATTGATGAAAATAAGGGAAAGGCGCACGCATTTAACATTGGGATTTTCTTTGCGAAGGGCGAGTACATCCTCAGCAATGATGCCGATACGATTCCCGAACGTGATGCTCTAATGAAATACATGCGGTACTTCACCAGTCCGCGGGGGATCAACTATGCCGCTATTACCGCTAACATGGATGTCTACAACCGTTCTACACTATGGGGAAAGTCGCAAACGGTCGAATTCTCCAGTATTGTAGGAATTATTAAACGCAGCCAGACGGCCGTAAATAACACCATGTACGCTTATAGTGGTGCTAATACGATGTATCGGCGGGACTTTCTAATTGACGTCGGTGGTTTTCGCCAAGACCGGGCAACAGAAGATATCAGTATTGCCTGGGACCATACTTTCATGAACGTCACCCCAAAATTTGCGCCCGATATTGTTTTCCATATGAACGTTCCAGAAACGTTCCACGACCTTTATAAGCAACGCAAGCGTTGGGCCCAGGGCGGTACGGAAGTCTGGTTGACTAATTTCACCAAGATTCTCCGTCACCCGTGGCGCCACCGCTTCGTCATTCCAATGTTGACTGATACGACGCTCTCGATCGTGTGGTCGTTCTTCTTCTGGATTACCAGTATTATTTTTGTCCTGTTGATGACTTATTTTGCCGCTACCGGGAACTACGAACGGGTTTGGCACGGGATTGTCATGAGTATGATTTTCGTGACCTTCCAACTAATTGCGGGCCTTTTTCAGGTCCTCGCTGCCCTCGTCCTGGACTTTAATGGTTCCAAGCTCCGTTATTTAATGTTTTCACCGATCTACCTTCTCTTCACGTGGATCGTCAATCCATTGACCATCGTTACCACCTTCCTTAAAGCCGTGAAAACGGTCATGGGCTACGGTAGTGGTAAGTGGGTCAGTCCCGAAAGGAAGGCCAATAGTAATGACTGATTTAAAAATTTTCTTATGGTGGACCTTTGTTGTCTTTACCCTTATCTGTATCCTATTTTGTATTGAAGCCCACCTCCGTTACCGGAATAAAAAGGGCATCGACCAGGATCATGGTTTTTCCAGTAAATACAAGTACTTCGGTCAACCAATTTATAACCAGGATGGTAAGATTCGTGGGTATGAATTACTACTCCGGGAATTTAACAAGCAGCAAAACAAATGGCAATTACCAAAAGACGTGGCCAACTTCCCGCTGAGTAAAATGGTCTACACAATTCGCCAGATTGATCCACAGATTACCGAGTCCATTCAGGTCTTAGCGCTAAATATGACGGTTAGTCAGATCACTGACTTTCGGGCTAATTACTTCTTCAAATGGGTATTAGGTGTGATTAATAAGCAACAATTATTCGTCGAAGTTGATGCTCATGATATTCGCAAAGCTGGTTTTATCCAACGCCGCCGGATGCTTACTGTTCTAAGGGGTCTTAACCACAACCACGTTAAAATCACCATTGAAAACGTCGATTCATCCAAGGTGACTTACCAGATGTTGAAAAAGTTCCTACCATCCGTGGACTACCTTAAGTTCAATATCCACTCATTTAAGAAGTCACGAAACCATTGGATTGATATTACCCTGGCCCAGTGGCAACGCTTGATTAGCAAGTATCACATTACGCCAATCGTCGGTAAGGTCGAAGATCAGGACCAAATCATCCTGGCTGACCAGTTGAAAATTAACCTGCGGCAGGGTTATGCCTATGGTCATCCTGGGAAAGTGTAAGATTTGCTTTTTATATTAAGTCATGATATATTGACCACAATTAAATATCGCTACCTGGTTCCCCGGAATCAGGAATAATAGCATCCAACTTTATCTCGTTAGGGCTTCCGTATGGAAGAGAGATAAGGTTGGATGCTTTTGCTTTAAAGGAGGAATTGAGCGATGAAAATAGTAGTAAAAAAGTTAGCAGAATTAAGCAGTGAAGAATGGTGCGATCTTGTTGCGGAACGGATTAAGGTTTTCGTGGTGGAACAACACTGTCCCTACCAAGAAGTTGACCAGGATGACCACCATGCTTACCACTTGGTTTTGAAAGATGACCAAAATAACTTGGTTGGCTATACAAGAATTTACCGGCGAAATGACGGTAAGGTGACGTTTGGGCGGGTTCTTGTTCCAAAGGAATACCGAAAAAATCACTATGGTCGTCGGTTAGTTCAGGCAACAATTGACGAGGTTCATAAACTGTTTCCCCATGAGGATATTCAAATTCAGGCCCAGGCTTACCTAGAAAACTTCTACCATTCTTTTGGTTTCCAACCGATCTCCAAAGTCTACTTGGAAGATAATATTCCCCACTTAGATATGTTATTGAAAGGAGCAAACTAAAATGATAAAACCAACTGCTTATGATAATTTTGAGAAGCTCACTTGTACCACCCAAATAGCGGAAGTTAAAAACGGCTACTATGCATTTAACGAGACTGTTTTCTACGGTGAGAAAGGTGGTCAATTAGCTGATCACGGAACCATTAATGGTTTACCAGTGATCGACCTGAAATGGGACCATGGAACGCTTTACCATAAGGTTGACGGTGATTTGCATAACCCAATTCATATGCAAGTGGACGCCCAGACACGATGGATCAATACAACTGTCCAAAGTGCTTTCCACCTCTTAGATGGTTATTATGCTCATCAACCAATGAAAATAATAGAAGTGCACGCCAATCCGGATAGTGAGTGGTACATTGTCGACTCCAAACAGGTGACTACCCAACAACTAGCTGATGTGGAGCAATGGATGAATGATGTCATCCATCAAGATATCCAAACCAGTTTTAGTTATGTTAAAGGCAGTGAATATCCAGATAAAGCTGACCAGAAGTACCCTGTCGTGCGGTTAGTTCATTTTGGTAATATCAACACACAGCCTTGTGGTACCTGTCATGTTAACCATACTAGTCAGTTGCAAAGCTTTGCCATTATCGGCACGGCCAAGGTTTCCACAGGTACTAAAATCTACATTACGGTCAACCAAGTAACCACCGACCGTTTAAAGAAAGATGAACAAGTATTAAATGACGTTACCAATAAATTGAGCGTTAATCGTGATCAAATTTTACCTGGTATTTCTGACCTACAGGCAAAAAATAAACAATTAAAGAAGCAATTGAAGGCGTACCGTCAGCAATTAGCAAAGATCACTATCCAGCAAATTATTATGAAAAATCAAGCTGTCAATTACATTAACATTAATAATGCCGGTGATTTATCGGTATTGGCACCACAATTACTTCGTCAGATAAAAGAAACCAAGCTTATTCTCGCCCAATTTGAGAATAAAACCTACTTTGCCATTGTCTCACCACAAAATGTAGCCCATGACGTTTTAGCTAAGTTCCATCAAGCTGGTGAGATTCGTGGTGGGGGCTCCGCACAAATCGTTACAGGCAATACATCAGTATCAGGGGAGCAATTATCAGATCTTTTTAAGACAATCCTGTAATGCTTACGCGACCATTCGTCACTCACTTGGTGATAACATGATCCTGAAGAGTTTATCAAAATATTCCACACCACAAGTAAAAGCCTGCAAAGCATCTCAACTTTGCAGGCTTTCTTTGCATTTATAAATCAATAATTTCTGGTTCAAAATCAATCGCCTTAAGGAACTTAATCAGGTCCGTGGTCTTGATGAAAATGGTATGGGTATTTTCATTCGGGTGGAAAGTCTGAATTGGTTCATCCACGATGTCCTTATCAATATAAACCTTTACGTTATGGTCCTGATTATTCAACAATCCGAATGGTGAAACAATTCCTGGTTCCAAGCCCAACTCTTCTTCAAGGTGTTCCGGGCGGGCCATTGAAACCCGTTTTGTCCCGGTGAGGTCCATAAATTCATGGAAATCCATCCGTTTCTTATCATCCATGATGACCATGTAAAACTTCTTTTTTTTGCCCTTCAGGAACATTGTCTTGGTCCGAACCCCTTCATGTCCCTCAATGTAGCGGTCTGCTTCTTCCGTCGTATGCGCCGCCGGGTGATCAACGACATCGTAATCGTCAATGCCTAATTTTTTCAATGCATCTTTGACTTGCTGGTAGGTCCCAATTGCCATGATAATCAACTCCTTGTTCAAGTACCTAATTTAATTATAATCGTCGTGCGAAAAAAGAGCACCCATTAAATGAATGCCCTTTCAAATTATTGCTGTTCAATTGTTGCACGGTCAGGAATTGATGGCATGGCGCCATTCTTTTGAACCGCCAGGGATGACGCCCGTTGTGCATACGTGATGGCTGCTTTTATATTGGTGAGCTGGGGAGTGAGTTCCGCCGCCAGAGCACCGACAAATGTGTCCCCTGCCGCGGTTGTATCTACTGCCTTTACCCGGAATGCAGGAACCTGGCCCACCTGGTCATGAATAGCGTAAAAGACTCCATGTTCCCCCAAAGTGATCATTACATTGGGAATGCCATGCTGGCGGAACCATGCAGCGGTTGCTTGCATTGAGTCGCGGTCGGTGACTGCAACCCCCGTTAGTTTTTCCGCTTCGGTTTCGTTGGGGATAATTAAATCAGTATATTCAAACAGTTGAGGATCAATGGAATGGGCAGGCGCTGGATTCAAAATGGTAACTACCCCGTGCGCCTTCGCTTGGCGGAATAAGTCGACCGTCACTGCTTGCGGCGTCTCAAATTGAGCAACCAAAAAGTCTGCTTTTTCCAACAAGCCGTCAACCGAACCAACCATTGTCGTTGTAAGGGCCTGGTTAGCACCACCATAGACCAATATATTGTTTTGCCCACTCTCTTCAACCGTTACTAACGCACTGCCCGTGGCGTGGTTATTATCGACCATCACATGCTGCGTGTCGATATGGTTCTCCTGCAACTGTTTGATCATTGCACGCCCATCATCATCGTTACCAACTGCCCCGATAAATGCCGTGTGGGCACCTGAGCGTGCTGCTGCCACTGCTTGATTGGCTCCTTTGCCACCAGGAGCAACATGCTTATCATTGGCACTAATTGTTTCACCAGGTTGAGGAAAGTGTTCCACCCGGTAAGTTGTGTCAACATTGATACTTCCTAATACAATTACCCGATTTGTCACCGCGCTGTCCTCCAATTCTGATGCTTGCCCATTCACGATTCCTACTTTGAATTATTATCTTTTTCTGCTTGGTTGATCTTCAAAGAGAAGTAAATAACCGCTAAAGCATTACAAATAAAGAGAATCAATATTACCCAGCGAATCCAATTACTAATGTGAAGTCCCCGATAGATTGATAAAATCAGCAAAATCAAACTAACTGGCTCAATCACGTGTAAGATCCGCTTGTTCTTGGTTATTTCGTCAGGAGCGGTGTAGTAACTAGCTTCCTTGGGATCAGCATAGTTACCGTCCTCATAGTTTTCTTTTACCTGGTCATGGAGTTCTTTCATTTTCATTGCATAATTATCCCCTATTAATTTTGCTACCAGCATATCAGATTATTCCCATGGACGCTAGTTATGATACAAAATGAGCAGGGAAGTTTCACATGAAACATTTCCTGCTCATTAGTTGAAATAATTACTTAATTACCAGTGATCTGGAGTTGCCACATAGTCACCAATGCCATCAGGATTACCATTCCATTGGAAATCATGGTACCACAGTGAATGCTTCTCCTGGTCCAAAGCGTCAATCTGTTTCATTTCATCGTCAGTTAGCTTGAAATCAAAGATATCCATGTTTTGGATCATTCGTTGCTCATGAATCGTCTTTGCAATTTCGATCATGCCATGTTGTAATCCCCACCGCAATTCAACTTGGGCAGCTGACTTGTGGTGTGCATCAGCAATTTGGTTAACAACCGGGTTCTTCAGTAATGTTCCCGAACCCAATGGTGACCATGCTTCAACCTTAATGCCATGGCCACGGTCAAACTTCACAATTTCCGGCTGGTGAATGTGCGGGTTAAATTCAATTTGATTAACCGCGGGGACAACTGTTCCATGGTCCATCAAGTCGGTCAACCGTTCGTTATTAAAGTTAGAAACACCAATTGCTCGGGCTTGACCATCTTTGAGGATTGCTTCCATTGCCTTCCAGGTTTCATTATATTTACCATCCACTGGCCAGTGTTCCAATAACAAGTCTACATGGTCAGTTTGCAGGTTCTTTAACTGTTCTTCAAAGGCGCGGCGGACATGATCGTAGTCGCCCTGGTCACCATTAAAAATCTTGGTAGTGAGGAAGATATCAGAGCGTTTCAAGCCATCATTCTTCATGGCCGCTTGAATACCATCCCCAACTCCCTTTTCGTTTCCATACTGCTTAGCGGTATCAATTAACACGTACCCATTGTGGAGGGCCGCTTGTACAGCATGTGAGGCATCTTCAATTGTTGATTTCCAGACTCCCAAACCAAGTTGCGGAATCTTAACACCATTGTTCAATTCGATCAGTGGTTGCATATTTTTATTCAATATTCTCACCTCTTACGATCCACCTTAACATATTTTTCTAAAATTTCGTTTGACAAATGATAATTGAGCGAGTAAATTAAAATACAATTAGAAAATGATTATAAAAACACGTTGACAAGAAAAGTAATTATCGTTTCTTCCGCAGAGAGTCCTTGCGTGGTGAAAAAGGATGAAGCAACGTTAACGAAAATCACTTTGAGTGCCGGGATGAAACAGTAGTAATCTTCGGTGGGAGTAGCCCATTACAGCTGCCGTGTTTAATACAGCCGTATTGAACATTGAGGTTAGTAGTGTGAGCTATTAACGAACACAGGGTGGTAACACGCAGAAGCGTCCCTCAATTCAGCAATGGATTGAGGGGCGCTTTTTATAATCATTCAACAATCACTTTAGCAATTAGAGAGGAAGTTTTGATTATGAAATTTACTGTAGTTGGTGCAGGTGCCATGGGTCTTCGCTTTGGTGTCTTATTACAAGAAGCTGGTAATGATGTTGATTTTGTCGAAGGCTGGAAGCCTCATTATGACAAGATGAAGGAACAAGGTGGCGTCTATGTTACCCGTGAACACAAGAATAAGCACCTCGTTCCCGTTAATGTGTACACGCCGGAAGAATACACCGCCACAGACGCGGACTTCGTTTTCTTTGAACTGAAGCAAATGCAGATGGACGATATGCTACCACGTTGTGCCCACTTCTTGAAAGACCAGTATTGTCTAACTGCGATGAACGGGATGGGACATGTTGAAAAGCTACTTAAGTACTTCCCAAAGGAAAAGCTCGTTGCTGGAACAGCCCTTGTTGCCACAATTTTAACCGCCGATGGTGAAGTTGAATTCGTCGGTGAACCCGGCATAGGGACCACCAACTGGGCTAATTACACTGAAAAGCCTGACGAAAAGACAAAGGAACTGATGGCTGCTTTGAAGGAAGCCAACTTTAACCCTTCACTAAAGACTAACTTTATGGGAACACTGATGGCCAAGGTGGTCTTCAATTCCGTCGTAAACACCCTTTGTACCATGTTTGAAATCACAATGGGCGAATACGCCAACTTCTCCAAGGCTGACGAATTATCTCGTCAACTCATCGACGAAGCTTACGATGTTTGCGAACGGGCTGGTGTCCAATTAGTTGGTACCCGCGCTGATGAATTGGAAAGTGTTAACTACGTATCTAAGGTTGGTAACCCCCACCACTACCCATCAATGTACCAGGATATGAGTCATAACCGGCCGGTAGAAGTTGACTACATCAATGGTTACCTGGTTAAATTAGGGCGTAAGTACCACTATGAAGCCAAGACTCACAACTTTGTAACTAACCTGGTTCACTTAGCGGAAGCTACCCGTGAACACCAAGAATAATTAACGAACGAATTAGAAGAGGAGCGATGATCATGACATTTCATTTTTCTAAACGAGTCCCTGCCGACGGAACAGACGCTGTTGGTGCAATTTTGAAAGCTGCCGCCGATCCCAAGGTAATTTCCTTTGCCGGTGGTCTGCCTGCACCAGAATTGTTCCCTGTGGAGGCAATGAAGAAAGCAACTGACAAGGTCTATGAAGAACACGGTCGCGAAGCATTACAATATGGTGCCGCTGCCGGGGTAACTGCCCTCCGTCAACTAATCTTAGACCGGGTAGCAGAAAAAGAAGGCGTCCACGCCAATTTAGAAAATGTGATGGTCACTACCGGTTCAGAACAAGCCATTGACCTGGTTGGGAAGGCGTTCGTTAATCCGGGTGATACAGTCTTAGTTGAAGACCCCACCTACCTTTGTGCGCTGGATGTCTTCCGTTCTTACGGTGCTAACTTTGTCGGTGTCCCAATGGATGAAGACGGGATGCGCATGGACGCCCTCGAAGACGCTCTGAAGGCCCACCCAGAAGCTAAGTTGATCTACACCGTGCCTAACTTCCAGAACCCTACCGGGCGGACAATGCCCGCTGACCGGCGGAAGAAGTTCGCGGAATTAGCAGCAAAGTATGACGTTCCAGTATTAGAAGATAACCCTTATGGTGACATTCGGTTCGCTGGCGAGCACGTGCCTTCCGTGAAATCATTCGACAAGACTGGCCATGTTTTCTACATGAGTACGTTCTCCAAGATCCTGGCTCCCGGCTTCCGGCTCGGGTGGTTAGTCGCCGATGCTGAGGTGGTCAAGAAGTTGACGGTTCTGAAACAGTCCGCTGACCTCCATACTGATAACCTTGTACAATATGTCGTTGCTGAATTCTTCAAGGAAAATGATGTGGATGCCCACGTCAAAGAAATCAGCGCCCTCTATGGCAAGCGCAAGCAATTAATGGTGGAGGGCCTCCAAAAGTACTTCCCAAAGTCTGTTAAGTATACTAATCCAGAAGGTGGGATGTTCCTGTGGGTTACCGTACCCGGTGTTGATGATACCGTCGCCCTCTTTAAAGAATGTCTCAAACACAACGTCGCCTTCGTTCCCGGTGACCCATTCTTCGCCGGCAAGCCCCAACCAGGTACCTTCCGTCTGAACTACTCTAATATGGCGGAAGATAAAATCACTGTTGGTCTGAAGCAATTGGGTGCTGCTCTTGACGAAGCATTGAATAAATAAACTCATCTCCCCCCCTTTAGTTTCACCGCTAAAGAGGGATTTCTATTGCCTTCATTCACCGAACTGCTTAAAATATCATTAAAAAAAGAAGTTGGGTGAATCTCATGGCAAATAAAAAGTTACTATTGCTTTCCACTGGTGGGACAATTGCATCCGTCGTTTCTGATGACGGTCTCGTTCCCGAAGAGTCTGGTGAACAGTTGATTCAGATGTTGGGCAACGTTTCTTACGATATTACCGTCAAGGATATTCTTTCCCTCGACTCTTCAAATATTCAGCCAGAAGAATGGAAAATCATTGCTGAAGCGGTTTATAAGTATCGCCATGACTACGACGGCATCGTTGTTTCACATGGAACCGATACAATGGCTTATACAGCATCCATGTTGACCTTTATGCTGCAGGGAATTGATGTTCCCGTGGTTTTCACGGGGAGTCAGGTCCCAATGAACGTTATTTGGTCCGATGCGCCTGATAACCTCCGCCTCGCCTTCGCGGCAGCGGCATCATGTGCGCCTGATATTTACCTAGCATTTGACCGTAAAGTCATGCGGGGATGTCGTTCGGTCAAGGTCCGCACCACTGCCTTTAACGCCTTCGAAAGCGTCAATGTTCCACCGGTTGCGGAAACCACCTCTGATGGGCTGACAATCCATCACCAGGCTCCCCACCCCAAGAAGGAATGTGTCCTCAATACAAAGATTGATACGAATGTGTCATTAGTTAAGCTTTTCCCTGGCTTTGACCCACGAATGCTGCACGCAATGGCGCAGAATGATTGTCACGGGATCGTAATTGAGGCCTACGGATTAGGTGGGATGACCTACATTCGACGGAACGTGGCGGCCGCAATTGGTGAATTAATCCGTCAAGGGATTCCCGTTATCGCTGCTAGCCAATGCCTATATGAACGTAGTGACTTAACCAAGTATGAAGTTGGTCGTCAAGCATTACTAGAAGGGGCCATTAGTGCTCACGATATGACTTCCGAAAGTGCTATTACCAAGCTCATGTGGGGGTTGGGTCAAGGGATGGACGTTGACCAAATTGCTCAATTCTTCGATACCGATGTGGCTGGCGAAGTCACCCTGAAATAAAATTAAAGGTCTCCTCACGGTTGATTTAACAACTATGAGGAGACCTTGAGTTTTAAAAAGCCGTTCCAGAAAATGACTGGAACGGTCTTTATTAATTTGCCCAATAGTGCTTCCACTCTTGGTTAACATTATTTCTGGTCGTCGCGGTACCGGTCCACGAAGGAACCTTTACCACCCCGTCAATTTTACTCTTTGGCACGAATCCCCAGTATCGACCGTCGTTAGATACGCTCCGGTGATCTCCAAGGACAAAGTATTCGCCACTTGGCACTTTAGTGGCCCCATTATGCTTGAGCCAGTTGTTCTGGACTGAAATACTCTTCAGCGTCCAGTTACCAGTCCCATTGTCACGTTGGTCAGCATTAATGTAGTTCTGGTTAATCTTCTTGTTATTAACGTAGATATTGCCGTTCTTAGACTTAACAGTATCACCAGGAACACCGATGACCCGCTTAACATAGTTAGTTCGCGTGGCCACCTGGGGGTCAACCCCGTCAGCGTCAAAGATAACAACGCTCCCCCGGTGAATCTTAGCTGTCTTCAGGCAAAATACTCGTTCGTTATTTTGCAAGTTTGGTTGCATCGATGGACCATCCACCCGCACAATCTGAAACAGGAACTGCTTAATTAACAGTGCAATCAGTAAACCAATTACAATTGGTACAATCCAGCTTAACGTTTGACGAAATGCTTTCATTATTCAATCCTCACTTAATGTTCAATCTGATTAATATATTCTTTGGCAACCTTCATATCAGTTGGGTAAGGCGTATCAACACCTTTGATCTTTTGATATGGGTCTGCACCCTTACCGGCCAGCACAACGATATCGTTATTATCACTGCGGTCAATTGCTTGGCGGATGGCTTTTTGCCGGTCCATTTCAAACTGGACTTCACCAACACGATCATGATCAATATAGGAATCAATTTCGTGAGCAATCTTCAATGGATCTTCATAACCCGGATCATCCGTAGTTAAAATCACCACATCTGCCCGTGATTCATTCAGGGCTTTACCGAAACCTGGTCGCCGCGAAATTCCCTTATCACCAGTAGCGCCCAACACAACCGTCACCTTACCAGCATCCGTTTGCCGCTTTAAGAACGCCAACAAACGTTTCAAACTAGCATAATTGTGCGCGTAGTCAACGTAGATGGTACCGTGTTGCTTGGTCTTCAACATTTCCATCCGACCTTTAATGTGAACATGGTCGAGCGTCTTAACCGCGTCTTCTGCCTGCGCACCAGCAAGGCCACTTGCGATGATGGCGGCCACGGCATTTCCTTCATTGTAGTCACCAGGAACACTGGTTAAGTAACGGTGATCAAGGTGTAATTGTTTTCCCTTATCACTCGTCGCTGTCAGTTCGAATTCACTCTCATGAAGGTCTTCAAGGTCGTTCCGGTATTCAAAATCAACTGTCTGATCATCCGGCAATGATAGGTCAGCATTATGCCGGGCAAACAAGTAAATATTTTCTGGCTGGGTCGTTGCCTTCGCCGCGTAGTAAACATCTTTAACATGGGCGCTTTCCGCATTAATGATGCATGTCCGTGAATTGACCATTAACTGCTCTTTACAGTGAAGGTAATCAGCGAATGTCGGGTGTTCGTTGCGTCCAATATGGTCCGGCGAAATATTCAGAAAGATGCCGACATCATATTTTAATCCATAAACCCGGTTCTTCTTGAATGCTTGTGAGGAAACCTCCATTACTAAATGGGTCATTCCATTATTAACTGCCGCCCGCATATCGTGGAACAGGTCCAGTGATTCTGGCGTCGTCAGATCGGATTTGAAACGATCTTCTGGTTTATTTCCCAAAACCCGATCCTGCGTTGAGAAAAGAGCACTATGGTGGTTAGTGGATTGGCGAAGAACATTATCGGCAAAGTAAGCTGTGGTCGTCTTTCCTTTAGTCCCCGTAATACCAATGATAAATAAATCATTTTGGGGGTAGCCATAAAAGGCCGCCCCGAGCAGTGCCATTGCCTTCTGCTCATCATTGACAATGATTGCTGGCAGTCCTTGTCCCTCTGGATATTCTTGCTCAGCAACGTAGGCAATTGCCCCGTGCTGCTTAGCAGATGCCAGGTAAGCCGGCTGGAAATTACCCTTACAGAAAAAGAGTGTCCCTTTTTTCACCTTTCGTGAATCATAGGAAACACTGGTTGCTGTAAAATCTGTTAAGTTGCTAACGTGATCTAGTAAATGGTGTTCTCTTAATAACGTAAGTGCAGGTGTAACATGCAGTTCCATTCTGTCACTGACCCCTCTTATCTTTCTATCTAAAGCTATATTATTTCATTTTTTCTCGTAAATGTGAATATATCATATTGAATCATAACAAATTTATCATATTTCCCGGGGAATAAAAAATCCCAGTGAATGCTCGAGCCATTCACTGGGATTTATTCAATTATTTATATGATGACTGTCTGGCTTTTATTAGTAAGCTAATCGCCTATAAACTTACCTTCAACATTCGTAACATCTAAGCCCATTGGTATCACTCCGCTCTTTCAAACCTAAGCAACGGACATTTACCTTACTGCTCGAATCATCTTTACCATTGTAATCACCTCACTGGTCATTACCTATCTTTCTACACTTATATTATAGCACGTCTTGTTAGCGCTTACAACTACTGAATAAAGAAAAGCTGTGGTGCTTGTTATCAGCATCACAGCTTAACTATTAGTCTTCAGTGACCGCCTGTTTGGCGTGGTCGATCCCACTTTCATCAAGCTTAAAGTGGTCAATGAAGTATAACTTGTACCATACCAGGAAGGTGTATACTGTCCAGATCTTCCGTCGACCATCGATCTTACCGTTAAAGTTGTCATCAGCCAGCTTCAATAGCTTGTCTTGGTCAAAGAACTGGTTTACAAAGTCTTGTTCAAACATTTCACGAACGACCTTGTAGTACTTCTTCTCACGTAACCATTCCCGGACAGGGGTTGGGAACCCAAGCTTAGGACGGGTTGCCCATTCCTCAGGGAGGTGACGGTTAGCCGCCATCCGGAATGCCCACTTAGTTCCCTTATAGTTAAAGAGGTAGTTAGTTGGTGTTGTTTCAGCGACCTTCATAACTTCTTTATCCAATAATGGAACCCGGATTTCAACGGAGTTTGCCATACTCATCTTATCGGCCTTCAAGCAAATATCACCAGGCATGAACCGGTGTAAATCCACGTATTGCTTCTTAGCAACTTCGTTCATGTCCTTCTTTTCGTCGCACTTATCGTAAAGCGGCTTCAGTAAGTCGGTGATTGATGGGCCATCTTGATATTCTGGCTTCAGGTATTCGTTAGCTTCCGTTGGACTGAAAATATAGGCTTGACCAATAAAGGTATCCCGAGCTGGTGCAAGGTTCCGGTAGAGGTGTTCTGAACCGTGGAACTGCTTTCCTTCCAGCCACTTACCAAGCTTGTAACGTTTTTCCTTTGGTAACTTCTTTAACTGATCAGTTACCCACCGCAAGAACTTAATCTTGGTGTTGAAACCATATGCAGTGTAGCCAGCGAACAATTCATCGGCCCCTTCACCTGATAGGAGGGCCTTGTAGCCATTGTCCTTAGCCAACTTGTTTAAGAAGTACAAAGGCACAACGGATGGATTAGAGTCTGGTTCATCCAGGTAGTACTGGATCAGTGGAAACTTACTAAAGGCTTCCTCATCCGTTAACAACTTATCAGTGTTCTTAAGCTTCAACTTAGCAGCTAATTCACGGGCCTGCTTGGTTTCGTCGTAACCACTATCAAACCCAATTGAGAAGGTGTTGTTAGGCCGCATCAATGCTGTTACCAGACTGGAGTCAACCCCGGCAGATAAGAACGAACCAACTTTGATTCCCTTATCAGCAAAGGTGTGGGCTTTAACTGAATTCTTAACAACATCATCAATGTTATCAACCGCTTGATCAAAGGTTTCTTGCTTGGGATCGAAGTCCTCATCCCAGTACTGTTTCATTTCAAACTTACCATCTTTGTAAGTAAAGTAATGAGCTTCTGGCAGACGATATACCCCCTTAAAGAAGGTTTCCTGGGTCACGTTATATTGGAATGTCATGTAAGATTTCAATGCCCGTTTGTTGAGTTCCATCTTAAAGTTCGGGTGGTCTAAGAAGGCCTTGATTTCAGACCCCACAAAGAAGGTCCCGTTCATCTTGGCATAGTACAATGGCTTAATGCCAAAGTGGTCACGGGCCCCAAACATTTCGTGGGTCTTCAAATCCCAGATAATGAAGCCGAACATCCCGCGGAGCTTGTTAACAACGTCCTTACCCCATTGTTCGTACCCATGTAGGATAACCTCCGTATCAGCATGGGTCTTAAAGGTATGACCGTCTTTGATTAATTCCTCGCGCAGCTCTTCGAAGTTATAAATTTCACCATTAAATTCAATGGCCTTAGAGTTATTTTCGTTAAAGATGGGCTGATTTCCAGACTTAAGATCCACAAAACCTAACCGCCGAAATCCCAACGCAACGTGTTCATCAACATATTGCCCTTCAGCGTCCGGGCCACGGTGGATAATCCGTTCCTTCATTTTCTTGATCAGACTATCCTTAATCTGTGGCTTTTCGTTATCTACAAATGCAACAATTCCACACATACGAATTTCTCCTAATCATAATTTTCTCGTATCTTCTGAAGCCTTAATTTTACTCTTCTTTACTGATTTTTTCAAAAAAAGGGGATCTATTTCCCGGGAAATAGGTCCATCCTCTTTTTACTTGCGAATATATACCGACAAAATTGCAATATCTGCGGGGTTAACACCGGAAATCCGTGAAGCTTGCGCCAATGTTTCGGGCCGGATCTTTTCCAGCTTCTGCCGTCCTTCGGTTGCTAATCCATCAACTTGTTCATAGTCAATGTTTGCTGGAATCCGCTTGTTTTCCATCCGCTTCATGCGTTCAACCTTTTGCTCTTCCTTCTTGATGTAACCAGCATACTTCAATTGGATTTCAACTTGTTCAATCACATGGCGATCCAAGTCTTGGCTTGGCCCAGGAATGAACTTAAGCAGTGTCTGGTAATCAACATACGGACGTTTAATGAAGTCTGCGGCCGTTACGGCATCCTTCAGCGGGTTATCGCCATGTTGTTGGATGAATTCGTTAACCGCTTGGTCGTTGGGCTTCAGTTTTTCACTCTTCAACCGGGCAATTTCTGCCTCTACCTCTTGCTTCTTGGCTTCCATCTTGGCGTACCGTTCGTCCGAAACCAAACCAATGGCGTGGCCCTTAGCCATTAAGCGGAAGTCAGCATTGTCATGCCGTAATAATAACCGGTATTCCGCCCGACTAGTTAGGAGACGATATGGTTCTTTGGTTCCCTTGGTAACCAGGTCATCGATCATCACTCCGATGTAAGCATCAGAACGCTTCAACACGAATGGCTTCTTGCCTAATGCCCGTAATCCAGCGTTAATACCCGCGATTAATCCTTGGCCGGCTGCTTCTTCGTACCCAGAAGTACCGTTCGTTTGTCCAGCCGTGTACAGGTTCTTAACTAACTTGGTTTCCAGAGTTGGGTGTAGTTGGTAAGGGGCCACGACATCATATTCAATTGCGTAACCAGGCCGCATCAATTCAGCATCTTCTAGTCCCTTTACTGAGTGGACAATCTTTTGTTGAATTTCTTCTGGCATCGAAGTGGACAGTCCATCAAGGTACCATTCGTCAGTGTCACGACCTTCTGGTTCCAAGAAGACCTGGTGGCGGTCCTTGTCAGCAAACCGAACAATCTTATCCTCAATTGATGGACAGTAGCGTGGGCCAACCCCCTTAATCACACCAGAGAACATTGGTGCCCGATTAAGGTTTTCCCGGATGAGGTTATGGGTTCCTGGGTTGGTGTACGTTAACCAGCAGGAAATTTGGTCACTCACGGAAAGGTAGTGGGAATCTGGCGTGTCAAAACTGAAGTGGTGAACTTCTTGATCCCCAGGTTGTTCTTCCGTTTCATCATAGTGAATCGTATTACCGTTAACTCGTGGCGGCGTTCCCGTCTTGAATCGTTCAAGGTCAAAGCCGAGTTCTTCCAGGTTTTCAGAAAGCTTAACTGCGGACTTAGAGTTATTTGGACCAGATTGATATTGTAACTCACCAATAATAATCTTGCCCCGGGCCGCGGTGCCGACCGTTAATACCACGGCCTTTGCATGGTAACGTGCTCCAGTGTTGGTAATGACTCCCTTGCAGACGCCATCCTCAACGATTAACTGGTCAACGGTTGCTTGTCGTAAGGTCAAGTTCGGTTGTTTTTCGATGGTTAGCTTCATTTGACGGTGGTAAGCGTGCTTATCAGCCTGTGCACGCAAGGCCCGGACTGCTGGTCCCTTACCAGTGTTCAGCATCCGCATTTGGACATAGGTCTTATCAATGTTATGACCCATTTCACCACCAAGCGCATCGATTTCACGAACGACAATTCCCTTTGCAGGGCCACCAACTGATGGGTTACATGGCATAAAAGCAACCATTTCAAGACTAATCGTTACTAAAAGGGTCTTATTGCCCATCCGTGCTGCTGCCAGGGCCGCCTCGCTTCCTGCGTGACCAGCACCAACAACGATCACATCGTAATCGCCGCCCTCATATTGAACGGCATCTGATGTTTTTAATGCTTCTGCAGACTTCATTTTTCCTCCTACTTTCCTAAACAGAACTGGCTAAACAATTGATCAAGCAACTCGTCCTGGTATGAATCACCAGTGATTTCACCTAGTAAGTCCCAGCAACGGGTCATATCGATTTGGACAAGGTCAACTGGCATCCCATCCTTAATTCCTTTAAGGACATCCCCCAGGGCATCATCTGCCTGGTGGAGCAATCCAATATGCCGGGCGTTAGTAACCATGACACTATTCTGGCTATTCTCAATTCCTTGATCGAAGAACATATGGCTGATTGTCTGGCCAAGTTGGCTCATCCCCTCATTCTTAACAATTGAGGTTTCAATCAAATGATCCTGACCAACTAACTGCTTTAACTCGGTTCGATCAACCTTATTTGGCAGGTCCGTCTTATTTAAAATCACAATCCGTTGTTTATCCTTCGTTGCCGCTAATAACTCCCGGTCCTCATCAGTTAATGGCTCAGAGTTATCAATGAGCAGCAATACCAGATCAGCAGCATTAAGGGCCTTCTTACTCCGGTCCACCCCGATCTTTTCGACCGTATCATTGGTATCGCGAATTCCGGCCGTATCAATTAATTTTAGCGGCACACCATCAACGTTGACGTATTCTTCGATGACATCCCGAGTGGTCCCCGCAACGTTTGTGACAATGGCCTTATCTTCGTGGAGTAACGAGTTAAGTAAGCTGGACTTACCAACGTTTGGCCGGCCAATAATCGCCGTTGCTAATCCTTCACGAAGTACTTTCCCCTGCTTAGCGGTTTTGAGTAACGACTCAATCCGCTGGCGAATGTCGATGGCCTTTTCCTTCAGCATCTTAGTCGTCATTTCTTCAACGGCATCATATTCTGGGTAGTCAATGTTAACCTCTACTTGTGCCAACACATCAAGAATATCTTTCCGCAAGTGGCGAATAAGGTGCGACAGGTTCCCATCAAGCTGGTTTAAAGCCACTTTCATGGACTTATCAGTTTTCGCCCGAATGAGGTCCATCACCGCTTCAGATTGTGATAAATCAAGTCGTCCATTTAGGAAGGCCCGCTTAGTAAATTCACCGGGTTCCGCCATGCGTGCACCATATGACAGGACAAGCTGCAGGATCCGGTTAGTAGCGAGGAGTCCCCCATGACAATTGATTTCGACAACATCTTCACAGGTGTATGTATGGGGAGCCCGCATTACTGATACCATCACTTCATCGACTTCTTCGTTCGTATCTGGATCAATGATATGACCATAGTTGATGGTGTTTGTATGGACCTTTGCCAAATCCTTACCGTGGTAAATTTTTTGCGCAACTTTAATTGCATCATCCCCGCTGATTCGGATGATCGAAATGCCACCTTCACCGATTGGGGTTGAAATTGCCGCAATTGTATCATTATCAGTATTTGCCACCGTTCAGACTCCTTTCTATTAAAAAAAGTGCCCTCCACGTCATTCGACAATCAATTGCCGATCACATGGTCAAAGCACTTTCACTACTTTAACAGTAATCATTTAAATTTTATAACCGCAATTATTCTAGTGTGAACTGACATAAAAGTCAATCACAAAAGCTGGTTAGTTTGCGGGGGCAATGACAACACTCCGGTATGGTTCACGACCATGAGAATAGGTCCGGACGTGGCGATTATCCTCTAGTTCTTTATGAATCTGCTTCCGCTCACGGGCCGGCATTGGGTCTAAGAAGACCGCCTGGCCAGTTGCCACTACTTCGGTCACAGAACGTTCAGCAAGCGTGTGGAGCGCTTCTTGCCGCCGTTGCCGGTAATTAGCAGTATCGAGGATCACAATCGTCTTAGCAGCGCCGTGGTAGTTCATAAAGGCATTGCTTAGTTGTTCTAACGCATTAATCCGGCGACCATGGTGGCCAATAATGCGCCCTGACTGTTCACTCTTCAGATCAATTACCACTTCATGCGACCGCACTTCTTTAATTTCTGGTTCCACATGGACATTCAATTGGGCAAAGATATCACTCAGGTATTGAATTAACTGCTGACTACTCTCCCTTACCCGGTTGACGTTTTCTTCGTGGCGCCGCTTCATCTCGGCAGGATCAATTTCACCGTCCGCTTTCTGGTGAGCAGGCTGTGTTGGCTTATGTTGTTGCTTAGCCTTCTTCGTGGCATTTGGTTTAGCCGGTTTAGTCTTTTTAGCAACCTTCGCTACTTTGGGTTTAGCCTTCTTCGTCGCCTTTACTTTGGCTTCGATTACTGCTTCCCGCCGACCAATGCCGAGGAAACCGTGCCGCGGTTGTTGAATAACCGTCACTGTTAAGTGATCTTCGTTGGCGCCTAATTGTTGACTAGCCGCTTCAACGGCTGCTTCAACTGTTGCACCTTTAAACTGTCCCATTATTTCTCCTCCAAATATATCTACTGAAAACGGAGAATGACATCTGGCCATCCTCCGTTATTTTGACTATTTACGATGACTGCTGTAAGCACGCCGTTTAGCTTTCTCAAGCTTCCGCCGCTTTGCTTTATCAGCTTTTTCGCGTTCTTCACGTTCACGCCGAATCTTAAATGGATTCTGAAGTAAGAGGGTCTGCAGTACCTGGAAGGCGTTTGAAACTACCCAGTACAAGGTAATAGCTGACGAGAACCCAAGAGCCATGAAGAAGACCATAATCGGCATAAACCAAGTCATTGCGGAGGTCATTGCATTACGCTCTGGCATTGATGCCATCGACAGCCATGAGCTCATGAAAGTGAAGACGGCCGCGAGAACTGGCAAAACGTAATAAGGATCTGTATGACCAAGTTGTAACCATAAGAAAGTCCCGTGCTTCAATTCAGGAGTTCGCCAAATTGCTTGGTACAGAGCCCACATGATTGGTAACTGGATCAGCATTGGCAACATTGAAGCCCATGGGTTAACCCCTGCTTCCTTATAAAGCGCTTGGGTTTCCTGTTGCATCTTCATCATCGAGTCCCGATCACGTGATGAGTACTTCTTTTGAATAGCCTTCAGCTTTGGCTGTAATTCCTGCGTCTTCAACATCGACTTGGTCTGATAGAACATCAGTGGCAGTAAGAGGACCCGAATGATAATCGTAAAGATAATGATCCCCATTCCATAACCACCACAGGTATTGGATAGCCAAATGATAAACCGCGAAAAGTTGTAGATAATGTAGTGATCCCATAAACCAGTGCTGTGGCTGGTAACTGGCTTATTAGAACAAGCTGCTAAGAATAAGGTCAAGCTTGCAATCGCCGTTAAACTTAGGATCCGTTTTGTCTTTTTCATTGATTAACGATCCTCACTTTTTTCAGTTAATAGATGGGCCCGTTTTAGTACGTGGACCAAATTCTTTTTTGTTTCCGCCATTTCAAGTCCATCCGCTGCTGGCCGAGCAATTACTAAAAAGTCAACATCTTGCTTTAGTTGCGGCTTCACTTCTAATAGTGTCTGCCGGATACGTCGCTTAACCCAGTTTCTGTGGACCGCATTACCAATCTTCTTACCAACGGAAATCCCAACCCGAAAATGTTTCTGGCCTGGTTTAGCCATTTGGTAAATCACAAATTTATGGTTGGCAACGGAATTATGAGTTTCAAATACACGTTGAAACTCGCTTTCTTTTTTGACGCGATATGATTTTCTCATAATGTATATTCCCCAGCCTAAACTCAATAGATAAAAAGAGGGCCGGACAATGACAACTTCAACGAAAAGATTGCTCATCAAGCTGACTGCCCTGCCCTCAACAATTAAAAAAGCCACTAAATAATAGTGGCCGTGTTGGTTATGCAGATAATACTTTTCTGCCCTTTTGACGCCGACGTGCTAATACCTTACGGCCGTTACTGGTGCTCATACGCTTACGGAAGCCATGGACACGTGCACGGTGACGCTTCTTTGGTTGAAACGTGCGCTTCATACGATTGCACCTCCTATTCAAGATGAATGGTTTGGTTTCTATAGTCTAAAAAGACGATCTCTTCAAACATACTTTGATAGTCTACCATACTTTTTCCTAATAATAAACGAAAAATTTCATCAAAAAATTTTTTACTTATCCACAAAATCACCAAAATAATCCACAGCGTTGTGTAAACTTCTCTCCTGTGGATAAGTTATCAACGCGGATTTAACAGCATTGATCCACAATCCCCATCCTGTGATTAAAGTTATCCACAGGCATGTTTATAACTGTTCATAAGTCTTCTTAAACGCGTCATATCAACATTTAGTTATCCACAGATATAGTTGATAAGTGATTTTTAAACCTCACAATCCACATAATCAACAGCTTGCTTCCCTAATAACACACAGCGTTGTGTAAAATTTTTTCTTTTATCCACCATCCTGTGGAAAACTTTTTTTTGAAATGATAAAATACCGTTTGGAATTTAATATTAGGAGGAATTATTTTGACTGAGCTCGATTCTCTATGGGAAGCGATCCAAAATTCATTTCGTCAAAGGAAAAGTCAAGTTACCTTTGAAACTCTGATTGCTCCGGCAAAACCAATTTCTCTCTCTCATAACAATTTACAAATTGAAGTTCCTACTAAGGTTCACCGTGACTACTGGGAGAAGAACCTTTCTAGTGAGTTGATTCAAGCCGCTGAAGACGCCGGTTTTTCAGGGATTGAACCCCACTTCATTCTTGAGGGAGAATTTGACCCTTATACCCAAGGGCAAAGTGGCGACCAAACCAATTTCGAAATGGATACTCCCTTAAACCCACACTACAACTTCAATACCTTCGTTGTTGGTGAAGGCAATAAAATGGCCCATGCCGCGGCCTTCGCTGTTGCGGAAAGTCCCGGCCAACTATATAACCCCCTCTTCATTTATGGGGGTGTTGGTCTCGGCAAGACCCACTTAATGGAATCCATCGGTAATCATATGTTGGAATTGAATCCTTCTGCTAAGGTCAAGTACGTGACGAGCGAAGAATTTACTAACGATTTTATTCATTCTATTCAAAACAACTCTACGGAAAAGTTCCGCGAAGAGTACCGTACCCTGGACTTATTATTAATCGATGATATTCAGTTCCTTGCTAACAAGGAAGGAACCCAGATGGAATTCTTCAATACGTTCAACGCCTTACATGATAATAAGAAGCAGATCGTGATGACTTCTGACCGTATCCCAAATGAAATTCCTGAATTACAAGACCGGCTAGTGTCACGGTTCCGGTGGGGGTTAACAGTTGAAATTACCCCACCTGATTTGGAAACGCGGATTGCTATTTTACGCAGTAAGGTTGAGGAAGACCATATCAATATTGGTAATGACACCCTTAACTACATTGCTGGCCAAATTGATACCAACATTCGTGAACTTGAAGGGGCCCTCACCAAAGTTCAAGCCTTTTCTAACCTTAGTCATGAACCAATCACGCCCCACCTTGCTTCACAAGCACTCAAGGGCCTGCAGCGGACCAAGAAAACCGTGGTCACCGTTTCTGCAATTCAAAAGAGCGTCGCGGATTATTATGACATCACGCAAGCAGATATTGTTGGTAAGAAGCGGGTTAAGCAGATTGTTGTCCCTCGTCAAATTGCAATGTACCTTTCCCGTGAGCTAACGGATTACTCCCTACCTAAGATTGGGAAAGAGTTTGGCGGTAAGGATCACACAACTGTCCTCCACGCAATCGATAAGATTGAAGAGGAAATGAAGTCTAATAATGATCTCAACGAACAGATCAACACCTTAAAGGCCAAGTTACGTTCTTGATTAATGCCTGTGGATAACCTAGCTAGTTATTCCCAGGATTATCCACAAGTTATCAACAGGTGGATAACTTGATTTGATGAGGATAATTAGACTTTTCCACAGTATTAACAATCCCTACTAAGACTACTAAACTTTAAAGTATTAAAATAAATATATATAACCACCACAGCAAAGAGGTCTGAATATGAAATTTACAATTAACCGTTCCGCATTCATTAGTCAATTAAATAATGTCCTACGTGCAATTTCATCAAAAACAACTATTCCAATTCTGACGGGACTAAAGATGGTTGTTGATCAAAGCCAAATTATTCTTACTGGTAGTAATTCAGATATCACAATTGAATCTGTTTTATCTGCTAGCGATGAAAGTTATGGTTTACAAGTTGATGAAACAGGAGCAATTGTTTTACCAGCGCGGTTCTTCAGTGAAATTGTTAAGAAGCTTCCTGATAAGCAAGTAACAATTGAAGTTACAACTGGTTTCCAGGCAGAAATTACTTCTGGGACCGCTAAATTCCAGATCAATGGTCAAGATGCCGAAAACTTCCCGCACCTTCCAGAAGTGGAAACTGATAAAACCGTTACTTTAGCAAACGACATGCTTAAAGAAGTCATTCGGCAAACCGTTATCGCCGTTTCCAAACAAGAAAGTCGGCCAATCTTAGCGGGTGTCCACGTTACGTTGCATGATGGATTACTAACGGCCGTTGCTACTGATAGTCACCGGTTAGCACAACGCAAAGTGCAATTAGATGGTGTTGATGGCGTTGATTATGATGTCATCATCCCCGGCAAGAGCATGGACGAACTGTCTGGAATGATTTCCGATGTTAAGGATGACGTCCAAATGCAAGTTACCGAAAACCAGGTTCTGTTCATTTTTGGCAACACCCATTTCTACTCCCGTCTCTTGGAAGGAAATTACCCAGAAACCAGTCAACTGATTCCAGATACGGCGGACACCACGATTGAACTGGATGCCGGAAGCTTCCTTCAATCAATCGAACGTGCTTCCCTGCTTTCCCATGAAAGTCGTAACGACGTGGTTAAGCTGACGATTAAGCCAGAAGATAATCTCGTCCGGATTAGCGGCGACTCTCCTGATATCGGGATGGTTGAAGAAGAAGTTACCACTAGTGCGGTTGACGGTAATGATTTGGAAATCTCCTTCAATCCAAACTACATGAAGGATGCGTTACGGTCATTTGGTCAGTCAACGATTAAGATTTCGTTTACCTCGCCATTACGGCCATTTACCCTGGTCCCAACAGAGGACACGGAAAACTTTGTCCACCTGATCACGCCAGTACGGACGTTCTAACCAAACGAATAATTCTGAGATCCACAAGGTAATTTTTGAACTTGTGGGTCTCTTTTTGATTCTGGCAAATTTTAAATTGGCGAATGGTGTCAAATCGATTTTGAGCAAAAATGAGCACTCACGAGGCAAAATAGATGAAAAAGACCAAATGAATCTAAAATGCCTCCCAAAGGCTCTAATCGCGTTTAACGCTTAAAACTGTGGTATAATTAACCTCAGTAAAGTAGGTGATAGTGTGGAAACAAAGACGGTAACAATTGACCGACCATTTATTACCCTTGGTCAGTTACTGAAGGAAGAGGGAATCATCCCTACCGGAGGAGCTGCCAAGTGGTTTTTAAAAGATCATGAGGTCAGAATTAATGACGAACTCGAAGATCGGCGGGGAAAGAAACTCTATCCTGACGATGTCGTCATTATTCCAGAACACGAACCGATCATGATTAAGAGCAAGGGCTAATTATGATCCTATCGGAATTGCACTTACGTCATTTTCGCAATTACGATGATTTAACTGTTCACTTTGCCCCCGGGGTCAACGTCCTGATTGGCCATAATGCCCAGGGGAAAACTAATATGCTAGAAGCTATTTATGCGTTATCGCTGACGAAAAGCCACCGGACTAATAACGACCGCGACCTGATTAATTGGCAGCACCAGTCTGCCATGATCAGCGGCGTGGTTGAAAAACAGACCGGGCGCGTTCCTCTTGAGCTGCAGTTCACGGCGAAGGGGAAGAAGGCCAAGGTTAATCACCTGGAGCAGGCGCGGCTGTCGTCTTATGTGGGTCAGCTTAACGCAATTTTATTTGCGCCTGAAGACTTGTCAATAGTAAAGGGTGCCCCGGCACTACGTCGGCACTTTATGGATACTGAATTCAGTCAAATGAGTAGTAAGTACCTTTACGATGCAAGTCAGTATCGGACACTTCTTCGCCAGCGGAATAAGTACCTCAAGCAGTTAAAGTATGGCCAGCAGCACGACCGGGTATTACTGGGCGTCCTTTCCGACCAGCTGGCCGCGTACGGTGCCGAAGTGGTTGTGGCCCGTTACCACTTTCTCCACCAGTTGGAGAAGTGGGCGGCTAACCTGCACGAACAAATTTCGTTGCAGGCGGAACAGTTAAAACTCAAATATGTCACCCAGGTTGATGTTGATGATGATACAAGCGTCGACCAGGTCTATCATCAGCTACTCAAGATTTACCAGGACCACCAGGATCGGGAAGTGGATCAGGGAACGACGTCTTATGGTCCCCAACGTGACGATATTCATTTTGTGGTCAACGGTAAAAATGTCCAGGCGTTCGGCTCCCAAGGCCAGCAACGGACAACGGCTTTGTCAGTTAAATTAGCCGAAATTGACCTGATGAAAGAACAAACGGGTGAGTACCCATTGCTATTGCTGGATGACGTTCTATCGGAATTAGATACGATCCGTCAGACCCACCTATTGACTGCCATTCAAGATAAGGTCCAAACCTTTTTGACGACAACGAGTCTCTCTGACGTTGCCCGGCAGTTAATTCACCAACCGACAATTTTTGAAATTAAAAACGGAAACTTGATCAAGGAGGAAGCATAGTGAGCGACGAGCAAAAAGAAACAAAAGCTGAGTTAGCGAGCGAATACGATGCCAGCCAGATTCAGGTCTTAAAGGGACTGGATGCTGTCCGGAAGCGTCCGGGGATGTACATCGGTTCGACATCAGCACAAGGTTTACACCACTTAGTTTGGGAAATCGTTGATAACGGAATCGATGAAGCGTTAGCGGGCTTCTGTGATGAAATTAACGTAACGGTTGAACCTGACAATAGTATTACCGTGACCGATAACGGGCGGGGAATTCCAGTTGATACCCAAAAGGAAACTGGTAAGCCAGCTCTGGAAACGGTCTTCACTGTCCTGCACGCTGGTGGTAAGTTCGGCGGTGGCGGATACAAAGTTTCTGGTGGTTTACACGGTGTTGGTGCCTCTGTTGTTAACGCCTTGTCAACCGAACTGGACGTTAAGGTTGCCCGTCAAGGGAAGCGTTACTACATGGACTTTGACCATGGCCACGTCAAGACCTCAATGAAAGTAATTGACGATAACTTGCCAGAAGACGTTCATGGAACCACCGTTCACTTTAAGCCGGATCCAGAAATTTTCCGCGAAACAACGACTTACAATATCAATACCTTAACTAATCGTCTGCGGGAACTGGCCTTCTTGAACAAGGGTCTTAAGATCACGATCGAGGATAAGCGGGATGAAAATCCTGAGCGTCAAGAATTCCACTATGAAGGTGGGATTCGTCACTATGTCGACTTCCTGAACGAAGGCAAGGAAACCCTATTTGAACCACCAATTTATGTTGAAGGTAAGGAAAACGGCATTACGGTTGAAGTTTCTATGCAGTACACCAACTCATACCGGAGTGAACTGTTAACCTTCACCAACAACATTCACACTTATGAAGGTGGGACCCACGAAACAGGATTCAAGATGGCCTTAACCCGGGTTATCAATGACTATGGTCACAAGGCCGGCGTCTTGAAGGGCAACGAAACGTTGTCCGGGGATGATGTCCGTGAAGGATTGACGGCGGTTGTTTCTATCAAGCACCCTGACCCACAATTCGAAGGTCAGACGAAGACTAAACTGGGGAACTCTGATGCCCGGACCGCGACTGACCATGTCTTCGCGGCAACCTTTAACCGTTTCTTGATGGAACACCCTGATGAAGCGCGGCAGATTATTGAAAAGGGTCAATTGGCATCCAAGGCCCGGGTTGCTGCTAAGCGGGCCCGCGAAGTTACGCGGAAGAAGAGTGGCCTGGAAATCAGTAACTTGCCAGGTAAGTTAGCTGATAACACCAGTAAAGATCCAAATATCTCCGAATTGTTCATCGTCGAAGGGGACTCAGCCGGTGGTTCTGCTAAGCAAGGGCGTTCGCGGCTGACCCAAGCAATTCTTCCAATTCGGGGTAAGATTTTGAACGTTGAAAAGGCAACGTTGGACCGGGTATTGGCAAACGATGAAATTCGTTCCCTCTTCACGGCCTTAGGAACTGGCTTTGGTGATGATTTTGATATTACTAAGGCTAACTACCATAAGCTGATTATCATGACCGATGCCGATGTCGACGGGGCTCACATTCGGACCTTGCTATTGACGCTCTTCTACCGGTTCATGAAGCCAATGATTACTCATGGGTATGTTTACATTGCCCAACCACCTCTGTACCAGGTTCGGCAGGGTAAGTTCGTTAAGTACATCGAGTCTGACGAAGAGTTAGACCGGGTTGTGAACTCATTGCAACCAAGTCCTAAGCCAGTTATTCAACGGTACAAGGGTCTTGGTGAAATGGATGCTGAACAGTTGTGGGAAACTACAATGGATCCTGAAAAACGCCACTTATTGCGGGTTAACCTCGATGATGCTGCGGAAGCCGATAAGATTTTCCCAATGTTGATGGGGAATAAGGTAACGCCACGGCGGCAATTCATTGAGGATAATGCTAAGTTTGTGGAGAATTTGGATTTGTAGTGTGCGACACCCCAGAGAGCTCCTGGTAAGCTAACGATTTCTCCAACGAACGGCGACTTGTCGTCGGAGGAGGAGGTCGTTAGCTATAAGGAGCTCGGGTGGAGCATAGCTCGACTAGATAACAGTTAAAAACATAAACAGTCATAACGTGCTCGCCGGAAGCTTGCTAGTGCTAACCCTCTCCTTCCTAGACGCAAAGCGCCTTCGTCAGGAGAGAATGTTAGCCATCCGCAAGCTTTTAATCCGGCTCGCACTCAAACACAAAGGAGGAACAACGACGTGGCTGATAATGATATGCCAAATCGAATTACCGACGTCAATCTGACAAGCCAGATGAAAAATTCATTCTTGGACTATGCCATGAGTGTTATTGTTTCACGGGCGCTTCCTGACGTTCGGGACGGCCTCAAGCCAGTTCAGCGGCGGATTCTTTACGGGATGAACGAATTAGGGGTTACTCCTGACAAGCCATATAAGAAGTCTGCCCGTATTGTTGGGGATGTTATGGGGAAGTTCCACCCCCATGGTGACTCCTCAATTTACGAAGGACTTGTGCGGATGGCCCAAGACTTCTCATACCGGTATATGCTGGTTGATGGTCACGGTAACTTTGGGTCAGTCGATGGTGATAGTGCCGCCGCTATGCGGTACACCGAAGCACGGATGAGTAAAATTGCCGTCGAAATGCTTCGTGATATCAACAAAGATACTGTTGATTTTCAAGATAATTATGATGGGACTGAAAAGGAACCAACTGTTCTGCCAGCTCGCTTCCCTAACCTCTTGGTAAATGGGGCTTCAGGGATTGCGGTCGGAATGGCAACGAACATCCCAACGCATAACCTGGGTGAAGTTATTTCCGCCCTCCACGTCTTAATGAAGAACCCTGATGCAACGACGGAAGACTTGATGAAGGTCTTACCAGGTCCTGACTTCCCAACTGGTGGGGTCGTAATGGGTAAATCTGGTATCCGGAAAGCCTACGAAACCGGTCGGGGAACCATCATCGTGCGGGCCAAGGTTGACATTGAGGAAAAGAAGAACGGTAAGCAGCAGATTATCGTCCATGAAATTCCATACATGGTCAACAAGGCCAAGCTGATCGAACGGATTGCCGACCTGGCGCGGAACAAGGAAATTGAAGGAATCACCGACGTTAACGATGAAACTGACCGTGATGGGATGCGAATCGTGATTGACGTCCGGCGTGATGCTAGTGCAGAAGTCATTTTGAACAACCTGTACAAGATGACCCTGATGCAGACCACCTTTAACTTCAACATGTTGGCGATTGTCAACGGCGCTCCTAAGATTCTGAGCTTGAAGGAAATCCTGCAATACTACCTGGAACACCAGGAAAATGTTGTTCGGCGGCGGACAGAATTCGACCTGAAGAAGGCCCAAAAGCGGGCACACATTGTTGAAGGTCTGCGGATTGCCCTTGACCACATTGATGAAATTATTAACATCATCCGGAACTCACAAACCAGTGAAGTTGCTAAGAAGCAATTGATGGATAACTATGGTTTGTCTGACCGGCAAGCACAAGCAATTCTTGATATGCGGCTGGTTCGGTTAACCGGTTTGGAACGGGAAAAGATCGAAGCCGAATACAAAAAGCTGACCGAAGCAATTGCTGATTACAAGGACATCTTGGCCCACCAAGAACGGATTCAAGAAATTATTTACAACGAATTGCTTGAAATCCAAAAGAAGTTCGGCGACAAGCGGCGGACAGAACTTCAGGTTGGTGACATTACCAACATTGAAGATGAAGACCTGATCGAAGAAGAAGATATCATCGTTACCCTGACCCATAACGGCTACATCAAGCGGTTGCCAGTGGACGAATTTAAGTCTCAGCACCGTGGTGGTCGTGGTGTTAAGGGGATGGGTGTTCACAAAGATGACTTTATTGAGCACCTGATTTCCAGTGATACGCATGACCTGATGCTCTTCTTTACCAATTCTGGGAAGGTTTACTCGATGAAGGGGTATGAAATTCCAGAATACGGTCGTTCGGCCCAAGGAATTCCAATTATTAACCTCTTAGGAATTGATAGCGATGAAAAGATCAATGCTGTCATTAATGTTTCACACAAGGCTGACAACGATGATAAGTACCTGTTCTTCGTTACTAAGCAGGGGACCGTTAAGCGGACGCCGGTCAGTGAATTCCAAAACATCCGGAGCAACGGTCTGAAGGCAATTAACCTTCATGATGATGATGAATTGATCCACGTTGCGATTATTGAAGACCATCAAAACATGATCATCGGGACCCACAATGGGTATGCCTTGAGTTTCGATTCATCACTTGTTCGGTCAATGGGCCGGGCAGCTGCCGGTGTGCGGGGAATTCGTCTTCGTGATAACGACTACGTAATTGGCGCCGCACCACTGAATGACGACAGTAATGTGCTGGTCATTAGTGAGTTAGGTTACGGTAAGCAAACCCCTGCTAGCGAATACCCAATCAAGGGTCGTGGCGGCATGGGTGTTAAGACCGTCAATGTGACTGAAAAGAACGGCCCACTTGCCGGGTTAACAACTGTCCAGGGCGACGAAGATATTATGCTGGTTACCGATAAGGGTGTCATTATCCGCTTCGGTATCGAAAGTGTTTCGCAAACTGGTCGTTCAGCGCTCGGTGTTCATTTGATTAAGATGGACAAGGGAACGACGGTTGCAACAATTGCTAAGGTTGCGAAGGAAGAAGACTCTGATGATTCAACTGAATCAGAAACCAATTCGGACCAAGCAACTAGTGAAAAACCGGCTGATACTGAATCAAAAAACTAAATAATTAGTGCAAAATCCTGAATTTTACGTCTATATAAATTAGACCGCAAATTCAGGATTTCTTGTTAGCTGTTCCTTGTTTTTAACAAAGGTCTGTGGTATATTTTATTTCTGTGAGTATACGTACAGACGTCTACTCTCCTTGTTCTTCTCAATTGAGAGAAGAGCCAGAGTCCATAAGGAGGTGTAACATTCATGGAAACACGTAAATATGAAATTACTTACATCATTCGTCCTGACATCGAAGAATCAGCAAAGAGCGAACTGGTTAACCGGTTCGACAAGGTTCTGACGGACAATGGTGCAACTATCGCTGATTCCAAGGATTGGTCAACTCGTCGGTTTGCTTACCCAATTGACAAGTACACTGAAGGTACTTACCACGTGGTAAACTTGACTACCGATTCTGACGAAGCCTTAAACGAATTCGATCGTTTGGCTAAGTTCAGCGACGATATCCTGCGTCACATGATCGTTAAGCGCTAAGCTTAATCAATCGTCAACAAAAAGAGAGGAGATACATCTATGCTTAATCGTGCAGTCTTAACTGGACGCTTAACTAGAGATCCTGAGTTGCGGTACACAACCAGCGGTACGGCTGTTGTTTCATTCACTTTAGCCGTTGATCGTCAATTCCGGAACCAAAATGGTGACCGGGACGCTGATTTTATCAATTGCGTCATTTGGCGGAAATCTGCTGAGAACTTCAGTAACTTTACGCATAAGGGTTCTCTTGTTGGAATTGAAGGCCGGATCCAAACCCGGAATTACGAAAACCAACAAGGTAACCGGGTATACGTTACCGAAGTTGTTGTTGATAACTTTGCGTTGCTTGAACCTCGTCAAGGTGGTAATAACCAGGGCGGTCAACAATACGGTGGCAACCAACAATCATTTGGTGGTCAGGGTCAACAACCACAATTCAACAATCAGCCACAAGCAGGAAATAATGCTCCTCAGGCTAATTCGTCAGCTAACCAAGGCGGCTTTGGTGGTAACAATAACAACCAAGGACAAGCCAACAATAACCCATTCCCACCTGATAGTGGGGATGACGGTGGTCAATCCATTGACCTTTCCGATGACGAATTACCATTCTAAAAATTCAAGCCAGATAGGAGGGTAATTTCATGGCACAACAACGTCGGGGCGGCCGTCGTCGTCGTAAGATCGACTTCATCGCCGCAAACCACATCGATTACATCGATTACAAAGACACTGATTTATTACGTCGGTTTATTTCTGAACGGGGTAAGATTTTACCACGTCGGGTTACTGGTACTAGTGCCAAGAACCAACGTAAGTTAACTATCGCTATCAAGCGTGCACGGATTATGGGTCTTCTGCCATTCGTTGCTGAAGATTAATCTGTTAAAGGCACTGTAACTTAGTTTGTTGCAGTGCCTTTTGTTATGTCTTGAATTCATATTTTCAAAAGTAACGGCCGCGAGCGATCCAGGCCGAATTTGCTAGTGGTTTATGATATGATAGTACTTGATTAATTACGGGAGTAGGCCACCAAGCGTGGGCGACCTTGTCCAGCTAACTAACTACCTGGGGAGAAAAGTAGTTAGGATGATGCCTAATAATTTATAAACTTACACAGCGAGGAGATTATCGTTAGTCTCCGGGAGGATTAAGGATGCATAAGATTTTCAGTCGAGAATATTGGCTAGACTTAGTTAAACATCCAGCTGTGCGCTGGAACCTCTGCTATTTACTAGTATTAACAGTGATTAGCTTAGTATTAGCTTTCAACCTTAATTTAATAGTGGGAATCCTTGTATTGGTATTAGCGATCATTGGAGGATTATTAAGTGTGCACCGGTTACGCGCCCTCGTCATTGATGCTCACGAGTACCTGGTAGATTTGACTTATCAAGTACAGCAGGGACAACAAGAGGCCCTCTTGGAAATGCCACTGGGTATGATCATGCTCAACCAACGGAATGAGGTTGAATGGATTAACCCGTTCATGGCCCGTTACTTCAATCTAGAGATTATTGTTGGTAAAAAACTAAGTGAAGTTGACCAGGACTTGGCCGACTTAGTGGACGAGCACATTAACGACACGAAGCCGACAGTGGTTAATTGGCATGACCGACAATTTGAGTTTCTGGTCCAGAAATACCGCCATGCCATTTACTTGATGGATGTGACTGAGTATGAACGCATGAGTCAACGCTACCAGCAACAACAAATTTTCCTGGGAAATATTTACCTGGATAACTACGTTGAATTGACCCAGGGGATGAGTGATACCGATGTCTCCAACCTGCATAATTACGTTACTTCCGAGATTAGTGAGTGGGCTGCTAACAACCACCTTTTGATGAAGATCATTGATGACGATAATTACCTGATTATCGGTCACCAGGAGTCACTCAATAAACTCGAAAAGAAGAAGTTTAGGATCTTGGATACAATCCGGGAAAGTACTTCGAAGCAAAACTCGCCAGTTACCCTAAGTGTGGGGATTGCTTATGGTGAGAGTGACCTAATTAAATTGGCCGATATGGCCCAAAACAACCTTGACCTGGCCCTTGGTCGTGGTGGGGACCAGGTTGTTGTTCGGTCCACGGATTCTGCTACCCGTTTCTATGGTGGTAAAACAAACCCAATGGAAAAGCGGACTCGTGTGCGGGCCCGGATGATCAGTCAGGCCTTGCAAGAGTTGATGGTTCAAGCAGACCAGCTGTTTGTGATGGGGCATGATAAGCCGGATATGGATTCATTGGGTGCTTGTCTCGGTATTCGGCGGATCGCCGAAATGAATGATAAGGAGTGTTGGATCGTTGTCGACAATGACCAACCGCACTCTGATATTCAACGATTGATGCGGCAGATTGACAACTACCAAACAATCAAAGACCATATTATTTCGCCTGCAGAGGCGCTTGAGAAGGCGACAGACAGCAGTTTGCTGGTAATGGTTGACCACTCCAAGAAGAGTATTACCATTGCTCCTGAGCTTTATGATCGCCTTCAGAACCGGCTGGTTATTATTGACCACCACCGGCGGAGTGAAGAATTCCCTGAAAACCCACTTTTGGTTTACATCGAACCATACGCTTCCTCCACTTGTGAGCTGATTACGGAAATGTTTGAATATCAGCCGCGTGAAGGAGCCGGACTGAACAAACTCGAGGCAACAGCGATGCTAACGGGAATTCAGATCGATACTAAATCATTTACGAAGAGTGCGGGGACCCGGACCTTCGATGCCGCAAGTTACTTGCGGTCGGCCGGGGCTGATGGAATGATGATTCAGTCCTTTATGAAGGAAAATCCGCACAGCTTTATGCAGCGGAACCACTTGATTTCTCGTGCCAAGATCGAGAACGCGATTGCAATTGTGGCCGGTGAAGAAGACCAGACGTACGATTCTGTTACGGCCGCCCAAGCAGCTGATATGCTGCTCCAGGTGAGTGGAGTTGATGCTTCATTCGTGATCACTAAGCGGGCCGATGGAATGACCTGTGTTTCTGCACGATCAATGGGTGACTTCAATGTTCAATTGATTATGGAACAAATGGGTGGCGGTGGTCACCTTGCTAATGCGGCCACCCAAATTGAAGGCCAGACGATTCAAGAAGTTCAGGATTCTCTGATTGACCTATTGAAGAAAACAGAGGAAGATAGTAGTAAAGACAAAAGTGAGGAGTGACTAGGATGAAAGTTATTTTTATTCAAGATGTTCGTGGTCGCGGCAAGCGCGGTCAAGTTAAGGAAGTTCCCGATGGTTACGCCCAAAACTTCCTCATTAAGCGGGGATTAGCTAAACAAGCAACCAAGGCCGCAATGAGTCAATTAAAAGGTCAACAACGGGCCGAAGAAAAGCATGCTGCTGAGGAATTAGCAGAAGCCAAGAAGTTGAAGACCATCTTGGAAGACGACAAGACAGTCGTTGAATTAAGCGGGAAAGCCGGAACGGATGGCCGGATGTTTGGTTCAATTTCAACGAAACAAATTGCCACGGCATTACAAAAGCAGTATGATGTGAAGATTGATAAGCGGAAGATTGAATTAGCAGCGCCAATTAAGGCGTTAGGTTACGTGAATGTCCCAATTAAATTACATCCACAAGTAACAGCTGAAATTCGAGTTCACATTGCAGAAAAGTAATTAACGATTCAGTTGAAGGAGCGGTATCGTTATGGATAATGCACCAGTGCAGGAAGAGCCACGCGATCTGGATGCAGAAAAGGCGGTCTTAGGGGCAGCCTTTTTGAGTAAGAACGCATTGGTTGATGCAATGGAGTACTTACAGCCGCAGGATTTCTACCGGAAGGCCCATCAAATCATTTTTCAGAAGATGATTGATCTTAACGATGAGGACCAACCGATCGATCCCCTGACGATGAAGAGTGCTCTTGATAAGGACAATCAAACAGAAAATATCGGTGGGGTTGCCTACATTGCCGAACTGGCCTCCGCGGTACCAACAGCAGCGAATGTTGTTTACTATTCGAAGATCGTCCACGATAAGGCCACACGGCGGCGACTGATTAATACCGCCACCAAGATCATCAATAAGAGCTATGCGGATGATGACAGCGTCAGTGACCTCCTTGACAGTGCTGAGCAGCAGATTATGTCTGTGTCACAGGATAATGTCCAAAATGGCTTCCAGAACATTAAGGACGTCCTGGAGCAGTCACTGAGTCACGTTAATCAACTCTCGCAGAATGATAGTGAAGTAACGGGGCTTTCGACTGGCTATGCTCAATTGGACGAAATGACCACTGGTTTGCATAAGGATGAATTAGTCATTATTGCAGCCCGACCAGCTGTTGGGAAGACCGCATTTGCTCTGAATATTGCCCAAAACGTAGCCACTAGTTCTGATACAACTGTTGCTATTTTTAGTTTGGAAATGGGCGCGGAATCACTGGTTAACCGGATGATTTGTGCAGAAGGTAATATTAACGCTAACCACCTGCGGACTGGACAATTAACTCAGGATGAGTGGAATAGTCTATTTGTCGCAACCGGTTCGCTTTCCAAGGCTAACATCTACATTGATGATACGGCCGGAATTAAAGTGGCTGAAATTCGGGCGCGTTGTCGACGACTAGCAAAGGAAAAGGGTAATTTGGGATTAATCGTCATTGATTACCTGCAGCTAATTGAAGGGACTAACCCCGATAACCGGCAACAGGAAGTTTCCGAAATTTCACGGCAGTTAAAGAAGCTTGCTAAGGAACTGGAAGTACCAGTAATTGCCTTATCACAGCTCTCACGGGGAGTTGAACAGCGGCAAGACAAGCGACCAGTCCTATCTGATATTCGTGAATCTGGTTCAATTGAACAGGATGCGGATATTGTTTCGTTCCTTTATCGTGATGACTATTATGAACACGATGAGGGTGACGACGAAGAAGATAATAATAACCAACAGCAGGACGATGATGGCTCAAACGTCAGTGAAGTTGAAGTCATCATTGAAAAGAACCGTAGCGGTCCACGGGGGACGGTAAAACTGTTATTTGCTAAGTCCTATAACAAGTTTGCTTCGGTTTCTTATATTCCAGAAGATAATAATTAATGGCATGAGGGCATCTTACGAGTGATCGAGCGAGAGGCCCTTTTGTATGTTTTTAGTTTTAGTAAATGAGGAGGCGTAAAGATGAATCGTCAAGGAATTCAATTACGATGGTTGTTGCTCGGCATGTTTTTGGGGAGCATCGGTAATAGTTTTGTATGGCCATTAACGACTATTTATATGCACCAGCAGTTACATGAATCATTAACGGTTTCGGGGATTGTCCTCTTGCTGTATTCTGGGGCCAACGTAATTGGGTCTTACATTGCCGGTTTGCTCTTTGATAAGAAGGATCCCCGTCGCCTCATGCTTGGTGGCACGGTAACGGCAACCGTTGTGATGGGATTATTAATCGCCTTCAACGGCTGGCCAGTTTATGGTATCCTGCTGACCGTTATCGGCTTTTTAAACGGCTGGATTATTACGATGGTGAACTCATACGGAACGCAATCGGGCCGCGACGGGCGGTACGTCTTCAACATGCTTTACTTTGCGAATAACTTGGGGATGGTGATTGGAACAACAATTGTCGGGCCACTTTACCAGTATGCTCATGGCAACATCTCCCCAATGTTCTCCATTACGACAGTCCTATATATTCTTTTTAGTACCGTTGTCTTTTTCTTCTTTAAGAGTGATGACGATGGCAGTGAACAGATTTCAAACCGTGGTCACCAGGTTGATACTAAGGCGAAAATCAAGCTGCCAGTAAGTAACTTGATGATCTCATGGGCGTTTTTCATTAGTCTCGCCGTCATTTGGACAATGTACGAACAGTGGTCCAGTAACCTATCTGTCTTTATGACTGACCAAGGCATCTCCATGACGAAGTACAGTCTCCTCTGGACGCTGAACGGGGTATTGATCGTGATTATCCAGCTGATTATTACCTGGATTAATCGCTACCGGACAAACTTATACCTCCAAGTTTTCTTGGGAATCTTTACTGTTGCCTTATCATTCGTGATTTTACTATTTGCTAAGTCATATCTGTGGTACGTCCTCGCGATGGTCGTGTTGACGATTGGTGAAGCCACGGCCTTTCCAACTATGCCCGCGATTGTTAACGAGCTATCGCCAGTTGAAGTCAAGGGCAAGTACCAAGGAATTCTGAATGCTTTTTCGTCAATTGGGAAAGCTATTGGTCCCCTCTTCGGTGGGATTGTAATTGAACTGGCCAGTTACCGGATTCTATTTGTAGTTTGTGCCGTTTCTGTAATGGCGGTCTTAATTGCGGTCTTTGTTATTGTGCAATTCAACCAATCAAAGACGGTCCGATATTAATAAACGAAAACGGTCAAGTAACGTGGTAGACGTCACTTGACCGTTTTGTTATATTTCCTGGGAAATAAAAAAGCAGGCCAATAGCGACCTGCTAAAGATATGATGGGCAGTCAGGGGATCGAACCCTGGACCCACGGATTAAGAGTCCGTTGCTCTGCCAGCTGAGCTAACTGCCCATATCTTGACAACAGATACTATCTTAGCAAGCTTTAGTGATCTTTGCAAGGGTTAATTTAAATAATAATGATAAATTCTGGACCAGGAATTGATTGAATATTCAACGAATCCCCGGTAGAGTAGAAGTTAGCAATATTATTGATAAAGGGATGAGAACATGAAAGGCGCAGTCCTCAGTTTAAACCACATTATTTTGAATACTGATGAACTTCAATTTCAAGCATGGCGTGAACTAGCGATGTATGAATTTGGAATGGGACTTCCGGGAAAGATTGCCCAAAGTCTAGCAGGCCTTAGTCGCCAGGAAGCTCTGCAAGTGTTATTGCAGCACTTTAAGCAAACGGATGCGGATGAAGAAGCCTTGCTCAAGGAACAATACGAGATGTACGGCAAGGCAATTAAAGGGATCGGTGACGATCAATTGCTGCCAAATGCTAAACGCCTGGTCATTAATTTCTATGATCATTATGTAGATTTAGCCGTGAACGATACCGACGGATATGCGCATGATATATTGGAAAAATTGAACCTTGATGACTACTTTAATGTTATCGTCAAGGATGACCAGACTGATAACCTATATTTGAAGGCCTGTGATAAATTGTCAATTGAACCAGCAGACTGTATTGGAATTGGCACTAGTCTGCATGAGATTCAACTGATGAAGGATGCAAATATCCTATCAGTGGGTGTCGGTGACAGTAAACAGGTTGGTACTGCTGACTATCAGGTAACCCAAGTAGGTGATCTGCGGTATGCAATGTTACGTAAATTATGGGAAGACCGGCAAGAATAGCAAAAATGGCTGACAGGTACGATGCCCTAAAAAGGGAACGTCTGGCCCGCCAGCCATTTTTATTGAATAAAAAAAGAGATTGAGAAGTAAATCTCAATCTCTGTAAACCTCTGATGGGCAGTCAGGGGAT